>JAITVR010000154.1 GCA_031285695.1 Prevotellaceae bacterium | reverse complement strand
ACCCGTCCGCCGGTCGCCGCCAGAGTATTGCTACCCCGCGCTGCCCCTCGACTTGCATGTGTTAGGCCTGCCGCTAGCGTTTATCCTGAGCCAGGATCAAACTCTTCATAATAAATAATGTCTGAAAAAATTTGTGTCTTGGCTGATTTTATTATTCGTTATTCATTGGAATTGAATAAAACTTGTTAAGGTATTACATAAATCTTTACCTTACTTTTTTCTCTTCAGTATATCAAAGAACCGTGTTGTTCCACAAAAAAACGTTCGGAGGCTTGCTTCACAGGTTGCGCTCCAAACGCCGCTTTTATGTTTTTAAGAACGTCCCGTATTTTTCAAATCGGGAGTGCAAAGGTAGCTACTCTTTTGAAACTACCAAACTATTTTCAAAAATATTTTTCAATTTAAGTTTAACTATTTAATAACAAACATGTTGAAATAAATTTTTTCTGTGACATTTTTTGCAGAAAACATATTTTTGCTGTTGCAGCTTCGGCAAATAAGTGTATCTTTGCTTTTCGTATTTCATTTTTTTGGAAAGATTTATGGCAACAAAACGATTAGTAATAATACCGACTTACAACGAGAAGGAAAACGCCGAGGCTATTATCCGCAAGGTGCTTTCGCTGGGCATGCACTTTGAGGTGCTGATAATTGACGATGGCTCGCCCGACGGCACGGCGCAAATTGTGAAGCGACTGCAGGTGGAATTTGCCGAAAGGCTGCACCTCATTGAGCGCGCCGGAAAACTCGGCTTGGGCACGGCCTACATTGCCGGATTTAGGTGGGGACTGGCGCACGGCTACGAGCATATTTGCGAAATGGACGCCGACTTTTCGCACAACCCCGACGACCTGCCGCGCCTTTCGGAGGCTTGCGACAACGGCGCCGATGTGGCCATTGGCTCGCGCTACATTACGGGCGTAAACGTGGTAAACTGGCCTATGAAGCGCGTCATGATTTCGTACTTTGGCTCGGCGTACGTGCGGCGCATGCTGGGCATTGAGGTGCGCGATATGACCGCCGGCTTTAAGTGCTACACCCGCCGCGTGCTTGAGGCTATTGACTTTGACAAAATAAGCATGAAGGGCTACGGCTTTCAAATTGAGATGAAATATACCGCCATTCGCCTTGGGTTTAAGGTGGTAGAGGTGCCCATTATTTTTGTAGATAGAAAGCTGGGCTGCACCAAAATGAGCGGCGGCATTGTGCGCGAAGCCCTATTTGGCGTGCTAAAGCTGAGGTTTAAAAGGTTTAAAAAGAAGGTCTAAAAAAGGTTTTTTTATGAAGCAAGCATTGGTAAATAAGTTGCAAACATTTTTTTCGGCCTACCCGATAGAGAAAGCATGGGTATTTGGCTCCTATGCTCGTGGTGAGGAAACTCGAAAAAGCGATGTGGACATTCTAGTGCGCTTCGACAAGAACACCTGCATCACACTGGTAGATTACGCAAGAATAATGAATAATTTAAGCAGCTACCTGCACAAAAAAGTTGACTTGGTGCAGGAAGGAACGCTATACAAGTTTGCTCAAGACTCTGTTGAGCACGATAAAATTTTGGTATATGAGAGAGCTGATTAGAGATAGAGGCAGGTTAGAGCACATTCTTGACGCCATCGAAAAGGCTCTCGAATTTACAGAGAATGTCGAGTTTGAAGAGTTTACAACAAACGCTTTGCTCCGCTATGGCGTTGCAAAATGCGTTGAAATTGTGGGCGAAGCCAGCTACAAGTTGACAAAGGAATTTCGAGAGCAACACCCCGAAATTGAGTGGCGTGATATAATTTCTATGCGACATATTTTAGTACACGGCTACTACCAAACTAAGGACAGCATTGTGTGGGATACAGTCAAAAAATATCTGCCACACCTAAATGAGCAAGTGAAGAAAATATATGAAAATGGCAACGAGAGTAGAGACAACAGATACTAAACATGATGTTTTTAAAGAAATTTGTTCTCTTGTTCGATATTGACAAAACTCGAAAAAGTTGG
Source organism: Prevotellaceae bacterium (assembly GCA_031285695.1). GTDB lineage: Bacteria > Bacteroidota > Bacteroidia > Bacteroidales > UBA932 > JAITMY01. The sequence continues at coordinate 5,103 of JAITVR010000154.1, read as the reverse complement.
TTGTTAAAAAGCAATCAAAATTAGTAGAGATGGACTTGAAGAAGTTTTATTACGCCTTTCGCTTTTGACAAGAGTAATAGTTTCGTTTTCTATTTTCTCCCTTAAAGTATGAATTTCCTCATTCAAAACGCTACCATTGTAAACGAAGGCACTTCGTTTTGCGGTAGCGTGCTGGTGGGCGAAGGAAAAATTGAGGAGATTTTTCCGGCCTCGCAAATCATTCTAAAAAACATAGCTGAAGGCGCGCAAACCATTGACGCTACCGGCCTGCTGCTGCTGCCGGGCGTGATTGATACGCACGTGCACTTTCGCGAGCCGGGGCTTACGCACAAGGCCACGTGGAGTAGCGAAAGCCGCGCTGCCGTAGCCGGCGGCGTTACCTCGGTGGTGGACATGCCCAACACCATTCCGCAAACCACAAGCGTGGAATTGGTGCGCGAAAAACTCGCCATTGCTGCACGCAACTCGGCGGCCAACTACGGCGGCTACCTTGGCGCCACCGCCGATAATTTGGACGAAGTAGCCAAGCTAAAACCCGAGGACGGAGTTTTTGCCGTGAAATTATTTATGGGCTCCAGCACCGGCAACATGCTGCTGGACGATGAAAAATTGCTTAGTAAACTCTTTGCCGAGTGCCCGCTGCCTATAGTGGCGCACTGCGAGGACGATGCGCTCATAAAGCATAATTTAGAGGCCGCAAAAAAGCAATTCGGCGAAAATATTCCCTTTACCCTACACTCCAAAATTCGCAGCGCGGAGGCCTGCTACAACGCCACAAGTCGCGCCGTGGTGCTTGCCAAAAAATACGGTGCGCGGCTGCACGTAGCGCACATTTCTACCGCACGCGAGCTGGGTTTATTTGGCGACAGCCCCAAAATTACCGCCGAAACCTGCCCGCAGTACCTGTGGTTTTGCAATGAAGATTACGCCGAAAAAGCTGCCTTTGTAAAGTGCAACCCCGCCATAAAAACTGCTGCCGATCGCACTGCGCTGCGCTGCGCCGTGGCCGCGGACACCATAAGCACCATTGCCACCGACCACGCACCGCACACGCTAAGCGAAAAGCAAGGCTCGTACCTCAACGCGCCCTCAGGATTGCCATTGGTGCAGCACTCGTTGGTAAGCATGTTGGAGTTGGTACGGCAGGGCGAATTTTCGGTGGAAACCTTGGTAGAAAAAATGTGCCACGCTCCGGCGCGCATTTTCAGCATCGGCAACCGCGGGTATATTCGCAAGGGCTACGCTGCCGACCTTGTGCTGGTAAAGCCCGAGGCGTGGCAGGTAAGCGCCGAAAACACGCTGCACCGGTGCGGCTGGAGCGCCTTCAGTGGCTGCACCTTTGCGCACCGCGTTACCCACACCTTTGTAAACGGCCACTTAGCCTACGCCGAGGGAACGGTGGCCGACACGCCCCACGCGCAAACCCTCAACTTAGTGGTTAGTGGTTAACTGCTGTCATGTTGAGCGGAGTGAAGCGGAGCCGAGAAATTTCAAACTTTTACCACTGTTGAGTCGAGGTTCTGACCTCGGCTCTTGTATTTTCTTAGGTTACAACCTGAGGGGATAGCACGGACGAAGTAGAGCCTCGGCCAAACACAGCCTCTGCAAGTGAGAAAAAGCAGAAAAATGCCCCTGCGTAGCTTACGCAAGCGTGAAAGAAAAACACCTCTGCGTAAAGAAAACCGAAAAAATTGCCAAAATTAAAAGCGGCGCAGAAAACTCTGCGCCGCTTTTAATGTTTAACTCCTAATTTTTAGCTGAGAATTTACTTCTTTCCACTGCGTTTGTGTGTTTTTTATGCCGTCTAATGCTGTCATTGCGGGCTTGAGGTTGCTTCGCTAAACCCGCTCGCAATGACGTGGTTTTTCGACAAACTCAGCATGACAGCCGCACACCCACCGTCATTGCGAGGAGCGAGGCACGAGCGACGCGGCAATCTCACAATAAGGCTTGAGATTGCTTCGCTAAACCCGCTTGCAATGACGGCTTAGGGTTGATAACCCCGCTGCGGTTATAGCCCCCTTTAGGGGGTTGGGGGTGGTTAAAGGAAGCAACGCTTCGGCGGAGTTTATCTTGAGCGAAGCAGAAAGGCTCAGCGACCCACGAGTTGATTGAGCAGCGACCCACTCGGTCATTGAGCTGCAACCACCCGGTCATTGAGCTGAGTCGAAATGACAAACTTTACGAACTTTATAAGCTATTTCCCCCAACCCACGTACTTTTGGGCAAAACAGACGGCAGGAAAGGCTAAAGTGGCGCACCTTTGACCAAAACTGCCGTGCCAAAATGACAAAATGGCATGCTTTTGACCAAAACAGGCGTGCCAAAAGCCCCAACCCATGCCAATTACCCCCTTCGGGGCAGCCCGAAGGATTTTTTTACAAACCTTTTAAAAAACGTAATGATGATGAAGCTAACAAAATTTGATGTGGGCAGCCTCTACAACGAGGAGTGGAGCGCCTATCAGGCCTTTTTGCTACAAGCCATTGGGCAGGTTGGCGCCGATGCGCTGAGCCTTACCGCGCTGCTGCCGCTGCTTGAGGCCAACGCCGCCTTGGCAGGGCAGGCCATGGAGTTTATTCGCAAAAGCGAGTACACCCGCCTGTGCGACGAGGCCGATGCCAAGCGCGACCGCCTTATTGCCGCGGTAAACAGCACCGTGCGCTCCTTTTTGTACGAAGATGATATGTCCCTGCGCGATGCCGCCAACAGCCTTATGCTGGTGGTGGAGCACTACAGCGGCATGGCCAACGAAAATCGCGACCAGGAAACGGCGCGCATTACCAACTTTTTGGCCGAGCTGCGCGAGCGCCATGCCGAGCAAATAGCCCGCCTTGATGGGCTCACGCGCCGCCTTGACCAGCTGCAAGCCGCCAACGCCGAGTACGCGCGGCTGCAAACCGACCGCACCTTTGCCAACGCCGCCGCCGAGCAAACCGCCGTGCGCATGACCGATGTACGTCGTGAGGGCAACCGCCTCATTAGCGCCACCTGGGACTTAACCAATGTGCTGCTGCTCTCCGCCGCCACCCCCGCCGTTGAGCGCTTTGCCGCCCTACTCAACGAAGAAAACGGACGGGTGCGCGCCCGACTTACCGCCCGAAGGGGAAGGAAGGAGGAGGGAAAAAAGTAGGCAATACACAGTAGGCAAAAGGCGGAATTACAGCTTCCGCCTTTTTTGTTATCAACCAACCAACTTGAAACGGCTCAGCATGACAGCGCACGGTAGTACATAAACGTACCGTCATTGCGAGCGAAGCGTGGCAATCTCACGCCATACCTGTCATACCGTGCTTGACACGGTATCTCCCCGTTCGAACGAGGTTCTACCTCGTTCGGGCTATCTCCGCAGGTTCTAACCTGCGAGGATATAAAAGACGAGGTAGGAACCTTGTCTTAACAGGGTGGAAGCCTTGAGCGTGAATACCCCCAACCCCCTAAAGGGGGCTATAACATACTGCGAATGCTGACCGTTGTCATGCCGAGCGAAGCGAAGCATCTCGCGTGGTGGTAATGTGTCATTACAGTGCTAACATGAGATGCTTCGACAGGCTCAGCATGACAATAGAAAAGAGCCGTGCCATACCTTTCCATTCTCAACTCCCCACTCTCAACTTTCAACTCTCAACTCTCCACTCTCAACTCTCAATTAATTAAACTACCTTTGTCGTCCCAAAAATAGACGACTATGCCCAAAAGATTAACCCTACTCCTTGCCCTGGCAGCCCTGTTTTTGACGGTGCACGGGCAGGAAATTTTGCTTCCTCAAAAAGAAAATCCCTTTACCTTTGAAGCCGCCTACCTTGCCGATGCTTACGGAAACGCCCGCGGCGGCATAAAAACCGGCGCGGGCTACATGGGCATGGCCAACATGGGCCTGGGCTTTGACACCCAAAAGGCAGGTTGGTGGAAGGGCGGCAGCATTTTTATCAACGGCGCAAGCATACACGGAAAATCGCTCTCGGAAAGCTACCTGGGCGACCTGCAGGTGGCCTCCAACATCGACGCCGGAACGCACGTATATTTGCACGAATTTTGGCTTAAGCAAACGCTTGGCAGCTTTTCATTTACCCTTGGTTTGCAAGATTTGAATATCAACTTTATGATGAGCGAGGCAGCCGGCGAATTTATCAATAGCTCCTTTGGCATGCCGCCCGTAATATCGGTCAACCTGCCCCTGCCCATTTTTCCGCTTACCGGCTTGGGCATTTCGGCGCGGTGGAACATCAGCGAGCAGTTTGCGTGGCAAACCGCCGTGTTCGACGGCTGCCAAAAGCCCTTTGAGCACAACCCGCACAACCTGCACTGGAGCTTTAGCAAAAACGATGGCATGCTGCTGGCCACCGAATTTCATGCAAAATTTAAAATTAAGCAAAAGGAGGGAACCTATAAAATTGGCGCGTACTACCACTCCGGCCTTACCGAATTTGACGAGGCTACGCAAAGCGCCAACACCGTTTTTACCAACAACTACGGCGTGTACCTCATTGCCGACCAAACTATTTTTGAGCGCCAAAACCGAAAAATAAACCTGTTTGCACAAATTGCGGCTGCGCCAAAAAGCAAAAACCAGCACGCCTACTACCTCGGCTTGGGCGCCAACTACCACGGGGTTTTCAGCAAAAAAGAAAAGGACATTTTGGGGCTTGCCATAGCCAACCTCGACAGGCAGCGCCGCCGCCACCGACAAGAAACTACGCTGGAGCTGTTTTACAAGTGGCAATTTAATGGTAACTTTGCCCTGCAGTCCGATGTGCAGTACATCGTAAATCCGGCAGGAGCAAGCGAGCAGCTGCCCGATGCGCTGGTGGGAATACTGCGGCTGCACGTGAAATTTTAAAAGAGAGGCAAAAAAGGAAAATAGGAAAAGAGAAAAAGAGAATAAAATGAGGCAAGGGCTTCCTATTCTCTTTTCCTGTTTTTCTCTTTTACTTTTTTTCCTAAACAAGAACAAACCATGCTACGCCACTTAACCGATTTACAGGAAGGAGAAACCGCCCTTATCAGCAAGGTAAAGGGCTACGGCGCGTTTCGCAAGCGCATTACCGAAATGGGATTTGTGCGCGGCACCCGCGTGCAAGCTATCAAAAAAGCGCCGCTGCA
>JAITVR010000093.1 GCA_031285695.1 Prevotellaceae bacterium | reverse complement strand
GCTCAGAATGACAACAGGCGACATTCGCAGTCTGTTATAGCCCCCTATAGGGGGGGTGGGGGTGGAAAAAACTAAGGCGTGGGTTGTCACCCTGAGCCTGTCGAAAGGGTGCGGCGGGGTCAATCGGGAAAAACCCTACCCCACATGCTTAGACAGGCTCAGCATGACAAACGCGCGGTGGTCGCAGCAGTCGCAGTAGTCCCTAAAAAAGCAAAAGGCGGAGCCACAAGCTCCGCCTTTTTTGTCGCATGTCGCAAGTCGAGTATCGCATGTCGCGCAGCTAACTTAAGATGCTTCGCTTCGCTCAGCATGACAACCGGCAACATTCGCACTCAAGGGGGTGGAGGTAGCTAAAAATGTTGCACAAATGCGCCGCTGCTGCGCACGCAGTGAAAGGGAACGCTACGCTCGGCGAGCACGCGCCGAAAGCGGTAGGCTTCGCGCGCAGCCACCGAGGCGTCGATAATGAAGTGCTGCGGCTGGTAAATTTCGAGAATTTGTTCGGGGCGCAGCTGGCACTGTGAGGTTAAAATCAGGTAATCGACAGGCAAGGGCTGCTGCGGCTTGCGGCGCGGTTCATTGCGCAAAATCTTTACCGTTTTTCCCGAAAAAGCAACAAAACCTTGGCAAATATTTTCATTCACAATTTCCTCGTTTTCGGCGCGCTGAAGCGGAATTTTTTCCACGGATTTTAGCCCTGCAAAACCCAGCTGCGCCAAATGATTTTTGGTGTTGAAGTCAAAATTATTTTCCACCTCAAGGCTGTCGCACAGCGCAAAACCGCTGCGGCCGTTTACGAAAGTGATGAGCGAGGTATTTTTTACGCTGTACACCGCCATCACTTTTTGCTGCGCTTGCTCGTACTTATTCAGCGCACGCAGGGCAAAGCAGGCAACCAAAAGCACGAGCGAAGCAAGAAATAATTTCGTTCTTTTTGTCCAAATAAAAAAGGCGAACAGCACAATGCAAAGCAGCAGCAGCCACGTTTGCAGCGGCGTAAGCCACAGCGCTTCCACACGCGAAAATGGCAGGCTATCGGTAAGGCGAATGACGAAGTTGAGCGCCCAAATGCACCAACCTGTAGCCTGCGCAAAGGCCCAGCCCACGTAGGGTATGGGAATGAACATAAAAATGAGCGTGGCCAAAAAACCGCCCATGGCAAAGGTGGTGGGCAGCGTGGCGAGCACGTTGGTAAGAATAAAGTGCACGGGAAACTGATGAAACAGAAAAAGCGTTACGGGAAATGTGCCGATGTTGGCCGCAATGGCCACCGCCACCAGCGACCAAGCGGAGTCGAACAGCCAACGCTTGAAGTGCAGCAGGCGATAAATGTGCGGGTAAAAAAACACGATGGAAATAACGGCTACATACGACAGCTGAAAGCCGGCATCGAACAAGCAATACGGGTTGAGCACGCAAAGCAGAAAGGCAGAAAAGGCGAGCGAGTTGTACGTGTTGGTGCGGCGGCTGAACATTTGCCCCACGGTAACCACCGAAAACATAATGGTGGCGCGCAGTATAGAGGGCGCAAGCCCCGCCACCAACGAGTAGAGCCAAATAAAAACAAGCACCAGCACGCCGCGCACAACTTTTCCGTGCTTGCGCTTTTCCATAAAAATGAGCAGCCAACCAAGTATCATGCTGATAATGCCCACGTGCATGCCCGAAACCGCCAGAATGTGCATGGCGCCGGTGTCCATATACAGCTGCTTTAGGTCGCTATTTATTAAGGATTTGTCGCCAATGGTGAGCGCCTGCAGCACGGCCAGCTCATCGCCTTTTAACCCTTGCTGCGAAAAATAGCGGAGTAAATGGCTGCTTACCATTTTGGGAAATAGCTGCCAAATGCGCGCATTGCCGCTGCTGATTACAAGGTAGCTATCGGCGTTGGCAAAGGCGGTGGTAAAAATTTGCTGCTTGCGCAAGTAAGCGCCGTAGTCGAACTCGTAGGGATTTTTTGCCGCAGGCACAGGGCTTAGCTTTAGCTTCGCCAAAATTTTATCGCCCATGCGCGGCGCGGGTTTTGTGCTGTCGTTGCGCAGGTAAACAACCATTTTTTCGCGCAGGCTGCGCCACTCGTTCAGCGAATCTTGGTACGAAATTGTTTTTACATTCAGCTTGGTAAAGCTTGCGCCCACCGAGGGCTCATCGTTTACAAGGGCTTCTACAAAAATGGTTTTTCCAACGGGCAGCTCGCTCTCCGATTTTACATTTTGCACCAGCGCAACGCCCGCAAAAAACAGCAGCAAGTACGCCGCAAACCCAAACCACCAGCGGCGCGCGTACGAGGTGAAAAATTTGTGCGCCAGCACTGCAAATAAAAATAAAGCCAAGCACAACAAGGTTGCACTTGGCTTTACGGGAAACACGCTGACCTGAAAAATTACTCCGGCGGCTAAGGGCAAAAACAGCCGCACGAATGGCGCCGAGCGCACATCTTCAACAATTTCAGTATAGCGCATAGTCAATTGAGAATTGAAAATTGAGAGTTGAAAATGGAAAATGGAATTTTTTTAAACAAGCGAACTGTCGAAAGTCAAAAGTTGTGTTCATTCTCAACTCTCAATTCTCAATT
>JAITVR010000024.1 GCA_031285695.1 Prevotellaceae bacterium | reverse complement strand
ACCCTTTACCTTGTACCCCCCCGTTGAGCCGAGGCTCCTGCCTCGGTTCGTATATTCTTGCAGGCTGAGCCTGCCCTCATAAACCGACTTAGGCAAGAGCCTAAGCCGAACCGGGGGTGGAAGTGGCTACGCTCGTGGCTTCCACCCCCGCCTTGCAGGCACCCCCACCAGCGGGGGATAGCGCCCGAGCAAGTGCAGCATGACAAACCACACTGGTCACTGGTTACTAATCACTATTTACTTCTTTGTGCAAAACCTCTTTATTACGTTATACGCTTCCTTTACGCCCAGCTCGCCGGCCTTGCTGATGTCGAGGCAGCCCTTGTTGGTATCGCGCAGGTATATTTGCACCAGTCCGCGGTTGTAGTAGGCCTCGCCCATGGCGGGGTGCAGGTCTATGGCGCGGGTGTAGTCCTCAATGGCCTCGGGCATTTGGTTGGTGTTGCAGCGCAGGTTGGCGCGGTTGTAGTAGGCGTGCGCAAAGTTGGGCTCCAGCTGTATGGCGCGGTTGAGGTCGTTGATGGCGGCGGAGTAGTCGTACATCTTGGTTTCGTGCTGGGGCTTGTTTTGCACGTTGGTGGTGTTGTCGGTTTCCAGCACTATGGTCTGCGGCGTGTTGTCAATGCTGGCTATGAAGTCCATCATTTCGCTCTGCGCCACGCTGCGGTTAAAGTAGTAGTAGGCGTTGCCCTTCTCCACGCTCAGCGACTGCTTGTAGTGGGTCAGCGCGGCGTTGTACTGGTTTTGCTCCTCAAGCAGCGATGCCTTGGCAAAGTACCCTACCCCACTGCCGCCAAGGCTGTCGATGTAGCGCTCGCTCTGCGCTGTGAGGCGGCGCATTTGCGGGGCGTCGCGGGTGGGCTTTCCGCTTACCACAGCCACGTGCAGCGCGGCGGTGCGCTGCCTAAAGTCCTCAAAGCTTTGGCTAAAAAATGCCTTGCCAAGGCTTACATTATCGGCCTGCTCAACGCCCACCGCCACGCGGAATAGCGGCAGCAGGGTAATGTCGGCACGGCGGTACTGTAGCAGGTCGCTGGTAAAGTTTTTGTTGCCAAAGTCGGCATCGAGGGCTACCAGCTGGTCAAACTTTTGGCTGGTATCGGCAAATGCCGAATGCTCGGTATCGCCTGCGGCGTCGAGCTTTTTCTTATGCTCGGCTATTTTTTGCTGCGCCGCATCGTAGTCCTGCTTTGCGCCGCGCGCATCGTTGCGCTGCCGCTTGGCGTAGGAGCGGTTGAGGTAGGCGTTGGCAAAGTCGGGGTATATTTCAATGGCGCGCGTGTAGTCGGCAATGGCCTCGCGCGTCTGCTGCTTCTCCATGTACACGCCGGCGCGGTTGTAGTATATGAGCACGTTGCTCGGGTTGATTTCCGCGGCGCGGGTGTAGTCGGCCAGGGCATTGTCGTAGTCGCCAATTTGCGAGAGTATGAGCGCGCGGTTGTAGAGCGTGAGGGCGTTGTAGGGGTCGAGCTTTAGCACACGGTCAAAGTCGGCCAGCGCACCTTTTATGTCCTTGGCGTTGTAGCGCGCCACGGCCCGAAAGTAGTAGTTGAGCGATGAGGAGGTATCGAGCCGAATGGCCTCGTTGAAATCGTTGAGCGAGCGCTCGTTTTTGCCCTGCATGGCGTACACGCGCCCGCGGCGGCTGTAGCCATCGGGCTCAAACCGGTTGATGGCAATGGCGCGGTTGTAGTCCTCTAGCGCGCCCACGGTATCCTTAAGAAAAAGCTTGCAGGTGCCGCGGTTCACGTAGCCCTCGTTGGCCTTGGGCTCGTAGCGCAGGTAGCGGTTAAAGTCATCGATGGCCTTATCGAACTGCTGCAAAAAAAAGTAGCTGAGGGCGCGGCTGTAGTATATGCCGGGCAGCTCGGGGCGCAGCTCGTTGGCCGCCTCCAAATCCTTGAGCGCCGCGGCGTGATTGCCCATGCTGTTGTGCGTAATGGCGCGGTAAAAGTAGGCGTAGGTAAACACGGGGTTGAGCTCAATGGCCTTGTTGAAATCGGTTTGCGCGCCAAAAAAATCGCTTAGGTTGTACTTGGCAATAGCGCGCCTAAAGTAGGCATCATACAGGTTGGTGTCCACCTTTATCAGCACGTTGAAGCTGCGAATAGCCTCGGGGTACTTGCGGTCGATGAGTTCGCTGGTGCCGCGCATAAAAAAGTACTCCTTGCTGATTTGTCCGTGCGCCTGCCGGCAGAAAAGCAAGAGGAGGAGCAGAAGTATGAAACGGAGGTTTTTCATTGCGTATGGTTAGTAGGCAATACGCAATAGGCAATGATTGCCGACTGCCTATTGCGTATTGCCTACTTTTTACTGTTCAAGGTAGTTTACCTTCACAAATTTTATGTTCCTAATATTTTTGTACCAGCCGGTTTCCATGGTTTTTTCCATTACCTCGTACACCTGCTCCTGCCGCGAAATCATGTAGGGCGAAGGTTTTGCGGGGTTAAACCGCTGCGGGCTGGGCAGCGCAATGGCTATCATCACGCTCTCGTACTTTGTCAAATTCTTTGCCGACTTATTGAAGTGGTGCTGCGCCGCCGCCTCAATGCCGTACACGTTTTTCCCCATTTCAATCACGTTGAGATACACCTCCATTATGCGCGCCTTGCTCCACAGCGCCTCAATGAGCAGCGTGAAGCCCGCCTCGCAGGCCTTGCGCGTCCACGTGCGTGCCGGCGGCAGAAAAACATTTTTGGCCGTTTGCTGCGAAATGGTGCTTGCTCCGTAAGTTTTTTGGCTCTGCTCCTCGTTGCGCTTCAGCGCCCACTTTATGGCCTCAATATCGAAACCTTTATGGTAAAAAAAGTTGTTGTCCTCGGTCGAAATTACCGCGCGAATTACCTCGGGCGAAATGCTGTCAACGGAAATCCACTTGCGCTGCGGCTGCACCTTCGTAGCCTTTTGGTTAATGACCATAAGCGGCGTGGTGCTCACCACCCCATCGCGCAGCGAGTGCACAATGAGCAGCGTGCCCAAGCCCGCCGCCAGCGCCAGCGTAAGCGCCACGCGCAGCGCCTTGCTCGTAAGCTGATGCGTGCGGTAGAGTATGTTGAGCGTGTTTTGCAATTTTCCCGAATAAGGACGACAAGATTTAAGGAGCAAAGACGGCTAAAAATCTTTCCGTCTTTGCTCTTTTTGTCCTTTGTCCCTTTTTTGTCCGCAAATTTAGCGTATTTCCGCTACTTTTCCCTAACTTTGCATTCAAAGAAAAACGCTACGCATGTTATATATCCTTAAAAAAGAGCTGACTTCCTTCTTTTCGTCGCTTACCGGCTACATTGCCGTGGGCGTATTTTTGCTGCTGTGCAGCTGGTTTCTGTGGCTTTCGCCAAACGATTTCAACGTGCTCAGCGCCGGCCACGCCAACATCAACGGGCTGTTCTACATTGCCCCCTGGGCCTTTCTTTTTCTCGTGCCCGCCATTACCATGCGCAGCTTTGCCGAGGAAAAAAAAACCGGCACCATGGAAATGCTCCTCACCCGCCCCATTACCGATTTACGCTTGGTGCTCGGCAAATTTTTGGCGGCCGTAGCCGTTATTGCGCTTGCGCTGCTGCCCACGCTGCTGTACTTTTTCACCGTTTCTGTTTTAGGAAATCCCGTTGGCAACGTTGATAGCGGCGCCACCTGGGGCGCGTTTATTGGGCTGCTGCTGCTGGCCTCGTGCTACGCGGCGGTGGGCATTTTTGCCTCAGCGCTCACCGATAGCCAAATTGTGGCCTTCCTCATTGCCGCTGCGCTCTGCTTTTTTCTGTACATTGGTTTCGACGGTTTGGCCGCGCTGCCTTTTCTGAAAAATATAAATAGCCTCATTGCCAACATCGGCATCAACGAGCACTACAAATCCATCAGCCGCGGCGTGGTGGAGCTGCGCGATGTGGTTTACTTTGCCGGCGTAATGGCCGTTTTCATTGCCGCCGCAAGGCTTAAGCTGCGAGCACGAACGTGGTAAAATTGGTGTACAAGTTTACAGTTAACAAGTTTACAAAATTCGTTAACTCGTAAACTTTTAAACTCGTAAACTAAAAAATCATGGATGTAAAAATTGAACCCTCGTGGAAAGCCGCGCTGCAGGAAGAATTTGACAAGCCCTACTTTGCCGATGCCACCGCTTACGTAAAAAACGAAATTGCCTCGGGGCACACGGTCTATCCTCCGGGAAAATTAATTTTCAACGCCTTTGAAAAAACGCCTTTTGACAAGGTAAAAGTTGTCATTCTTGGGCAAGACCCCTACCACGGCCTCGGGCAAGCGCAGGGCCTGTGCTTTTCCGTGCCGCACGGCGTAAAGGCGCCTCCCTCGCTCGTCAATATTTTCAAAGAAATTGAAACCGATTTGGGCATTGCGCCGCCCAACCACGGCAACCTCGAGCGTTGGGCTGAGCAGGGAGTTTTTCTGCTCAACGCCATACTCACCGTTCGCGCCAACACGCCCGCATCGCACAGCGGCATTGGCTGGCAAACTTTTACCGATGCCGTTATTCGCAAAGTTTCGGACGAAAAAACGGGCGTAGTTTTTCTGCTTTGGGGTAACTTTGCCCGCGCCAAGCGCGAGCTGATAAACACCGAAAAACATTTTGTGCTCGAAGCTGCGCACCCATCGCCATTGGCGCGCGGCGCATTCAGCGGCTGCAAGCATTTTTCAAAAACCAACGCGCTACTGCAAAAACAAGGTTTGGAACCAATAGATTGGACGCTGTAAATTAGAAAATAGATATGCGACACGTGATGTGCGACTTTTCGCATGTCGCACATCGAAAATCAAAAATTGTAAATGGTAAATAGTAAATCTCTCGCCGTTTTTGCAGGCAGCTTCGACCCTTTTTCCGCAGGGCATTTTGACATTGCGCAGCGTGCGCTAAAAATGTTCGACAGGCTGATTATTGCCGTGGGCGTAAATCAGGATAAAAAAGGCATGCAAACACCTGCCGAGCGCAAGGCAAATATCGAAAATTTATTTACCAACGAGCCACGCATTTCGGTAGAAATATACGAAGGGTTAACCGTCGATTTTTGTCGTAAAGTTGGCGCAACACACCTTGTGCGCGGCGTGCGCAACGCCGCCGATTTTGAGCTGGAATTTGCCATAGCGCAGGCCAACAAAACCATGCTTCCCACAGTGGATACCGTGCTGCTGCTCGCCGCGCCCGAGCTGGCGTTTGTGAGCTCCACCATCATTCGCGATGTGCTGCGCAACGGCGGCAGCGCAGCAGAGTTTTTACCCAAAAAGTAGCGTAGTTGCGTTTTTTTTCCTACTTTTGCACAAAAGAAAACAATTAAAAAGCACAACATGGATTTACAAGAAATTATGGCCGTAGCGGGCTACCCCGGCCTGTACAAGTTTGTTTCGCAGGGGCGCAGCGGCATCATTGTCGAGTCGCTGGTGGACCAAAAGCGCACCAACATACCCGCCACCGCCAAGGTTAGCAGCATGGGCGATATTGCCGTGTTTACCGATGGCGAGGACGTGCCTTTGCACCGCCTGCTGCAGGCCATGAAGGACAAGCACGACGCCCAGCAAGCCGTTAACCCCAAGCAGCTTAAGGACGAAGAGTTGAAGAAATATTTTGCCGAAATTCTTCCCAACTACGACCGCGAGCGCGTGTACATGTCGGACATAAAAAAGATTATAGCGTGGTACAATATTCTTCAGCAAAATAATATTTTGGACTTCGATGTAAAGGTAGAAGAAGAAGTTGTTGCCGAAGAAAAAGTGGCAGAAGTTGCTGACGAGGCTGCTGCACCCAAAAAGGCTGCCGCCAAAAAAGCAACTGCACCAAAAGCGCCAAAGGCTACCGCTAAACCTGTGCAGAAGCAAGCTTCGAGCAAAGCCGCAGGCTCAGCAGGAAAGGTAAACGCACCACGCAAGGCGCAATAAATTTCAAAATTCAGATTTCAAATTCCAAATTTTTACTGCGTAATTTGGAATTTGAAGTCGGAATTACAAAAAGAAAAAACCGCCGCAGAAAATTTCTGCGGCGGTTTCTTTTTTCAAAAAAGTAGAATTACTATTCTTCTACCACTTCAAAGTCAACTTTCACCTTTACATCGCGGTGCAATTTTACCTCGGCGCTGTACTTACCCAGCTCCTTAATTTGCTCATCGGCAATGGTAATTTGCTTGCGGTCAATTTCGTAGCCCTTGGCGTTAAGCACTTCGGCCAGCTGAATGGTGTTGATTGAGCCAAAAATTTTGCCCGTGCTGCTTGCCTTTGTGCCAATGCTTAGGCTCAAGCCCTGCATTTTTGCAGCCAATGCTTCGGCATCAGCCTTAATTTTGGCAAGCTTATGCGCGCGCTGGCGCTGATTTTCGGCGTGCACTTTTTTAGCGCTTTCGGTGGCCAAAGTGGCCAAACCCTGCGGCACCAAAAAGTTGTTGGCGTAGCCGTTTTTTACCTTTACAATATCGTCTTTGCTGCCTAACTTAGCAACATCTTGCTTCAAGATTACTTCCATAACATGTAATTATTAATTATCAATTGTTAATTGTTAATCATTAACCATTAATAATTTACCATTAATAATTTATTTCATCAAATCGGCTACATAAGGTAGCAAAGCCAAGTGGCGCGCGCGCTTTACGGCTTGCGACACCTTGCGCTGAAACTTGAGCGAAGTACCCGTCAAGCGGCGGGGAAGAATTCTGCCCTGCTCGTTCAAAAAGCGCTTCAAAAACTCGGGGTCCTTGTAGTCAATGTACTTAATGCCAGCCTTTTTAAAGCGGCAGTATTTTTTCTTTTTTACCTCAACCGCAACAGGATTGAGGTAGCGAACTTCATTGTTATTAGCGTTGTTGTATGCCATTATTATGCCTCCTTCTTGTTGTTTAACTTATCCTTACGCCTTTCTGCGTACTCTGCTGCGTCCTTATCGAGCTTAAAGGTAAGGAAGCGAATAATGCGCTCGTCGCGGCGGAATTCGGTTTCCAACTTTTCGATAACTTGACCTTCGGCCTTAAACTCCATCATGGCGTAAAATGCAGTTGACTTTTTCTGAATGGGGTAGGCCAATTTCTTTAAGCCCCAATCTTCTTCGTGAACAATTTGTCCACCTCCGTCGGCAATAATACCGCGGAACTTGTCAACCGCTTCCTTTACCTGAACATCAGATAAAACGGGAGTTAGAATGAAAACGGTTTCGTAATGATTCATAAAAATGAATTTGGTTAATAAAAAATATTTTTTGAGCCTGCAAAGGTAGGCATTTTTGTTGAATTTACAAACTTTTTAGTGATTAGTGATTAGTGATTAGTAGTTAGAGGTTAACAATAATAAAATAATGCACTCAATATGAAATAGTTGAACAAAAAAACGACGTTCATTTTTTTGAACGCCGTTTTTTCCTTATTTATGCAAAAACGCTTACTTGCTGTTTTCGGGGCGAAGCTTGCGCACTGCTGCGCCGGCCTGCCACATTTCGCTTTCGCGAAGTTCCTTCAACTCGGCGTTCAACTTTTCGCGGTAGTCGGGCTTGCTGCAGGTATCAATGGTGCGCTTGGCTTCAGCGCCGGTAGCTACGCTCTTGTACAACTCCTCAAATACGGGAAGCGTTGCGGCGTAGAACTTGTGCCTCCAATCCAACGCGCCGCGCTGTGCGGTGGTGGAGCAGTTGGCGTACATCCAGTCCATGCCGTTTTCGGCAACGAGCGGCATAAGGCTTTGCGTAAGCTCTTCAACAGTTTCGTTGAATGCTTCGCTGGGCGAGTGGCCGTTTTTGCGCAGCACTTCGTATTGCGCTTGAAAAACGCCTTGAATGCAGCCCATAAGCGTGCCGCGCTCGCCGGTAAGGTCGGAGTAAACTTCCTTCTTAAAGTCGGTTTCAAAAAGGTAGCCCGAACCAACGCCAATGCCAAGTGCAATGCACTTTTCGCGCGCCTTGCCGGTAGCATCTTGGAAAATGGCGAAACTTGAGTTCAAGCCCTTTCCTGCTACAAAAAGGCGGCGGAGCGAGGTGCCCGAACCCTTTGGCGCAACCAAAATTACGTCAATATCTTTGGGAGGAACAATGCCCGTTTGGTCGTTGTAGGTAGCGCCAAAGCCGTGCGAGAAGTACAGCGCCTTGCCTGCCGTAAGGTAGGGTTTCAGCTTAGGCCACGCCTCAATTTGTCCGGCGTCGGAAAGCAGGTACTGAATAATGGTGCCTTTTTGCGCCGCTTCTTCAATTTCGAAAAGCGTTTGACCAGGCACCCAGCCATCGGCTACAGCCTTGTCCCAGCTCTTGCCACCCTTGCGCTGACCAATGATTACATTGAAACCATTGTCGCGCAGGTTGAGCGATTGACCCGGACCTTGCACGCCATAACCTATAATTGCAATCGTTTCATTTTTAAGCACTTCACGTGCTTTTTCCATGGTGAATTCTTCGCGGGTAACTACATCTTCTACCACGCCACCAAAGTTGATTTTTGCCATTGTTACTAATTTTAAGTAAAAAATTCTGAGGTGCAAAGGTAGCTATTTTAGTTTTAAAAAATTAAAATCAGCCAAAAATATTTGTCTTCCGTAGATGTTTTTTTT
>JAITVR010000012.1 GCA_031285695.1 Prevotellaceae bacterium | reverse complement strand
TTGCGGCGAATCGGGATTGCTTACGCGCATGGTAACGCCAGTGGCAGCCTTGCTTTCGCACCAAGTAGAAATTACAGGGCACGGCTCGCTCACCACGCGACCAATTGACATGGTAGAAGCTCCGCTGCGCGATTTCGGCGCAGCAATTTCTACCAACAACGGATATTTACCAATCAACGTAAAAGGCGCGTTAAGCGGCGGCAGCACAAGCATTGATGGTAGCCTCAGCTCGCAGCTGCTCACGGGTTTGCTCATGGCCTTACCCTTGGCCGAAAATGATTCCGAAATTCGCGTAAGCAACCTCAAAAGCAAGCCCTACATTGACATTACCGTTGATTTACTAAAATCATTTGGGATAGAAATTGAGAATGAAAGCCACGAAATTTTTCGCATTCGCGGTAGGCAAAAATACACGCCCTGCTCCTACAACGTAGAGGGCGACTGGAGCGGAGCCTCGTGTCCGCTGGTGGCGGGAGCCATTGCCGGCAGCGTTACCGTTACCAATTTGGACTGCAACTCAGCGCAGGCGGACAAGGAAATTCTTACGGCATTGCAGCGCGCAGGAGCAAAAATTTCCATCACAAAGTGTCATTGCGGGCTTGACCCGCAATCTCATAATATTGACAGCGTACTAAGCAGCATCACGGTTTCAAAAAGCAGCTTGCAGGCCTTTACCTTCGATGCTACGCACTGCCCCGATTTGTTTCCGGCGCTTGTTGCGCTCGCCTCGCAGTGCAGCGGAACCTCGCAGCTGCTCGGAGCAAAAAGGCTCACGCACAAGGAAAGTAACCGCGCGCTAACCTTGCAGCAGGAGTTTGGAAAGTTGGGAATAAAAATTGAGCTGCGCGATGATGAAATGTTGGTTACAGGCGGGGCAGTAAATGGCGGCGAAGTAGCCTCGCACAACGACCACCGCATTGCCATGGCGCTTGCCACAGCCGCGCTTTGCGCAAGCAGCGAAGTTAGCATTGACCAAGCCGAAAGCGTGGATAAATCGTATCCGGAATTTTGGGAGGATTTGGAAAAGTTGACGAACTAAACAGCAAATTTTCCCAAATGTCATGCTGAGCGAAGCGAAGAATCTCATGCTACCACCGTACTACCATGAAATGCTTCGACAGCCTCAGCATGACAACAGGCTACAATCGTGCCTCGCTTCTCGTAATGACGATACTGTTGCGTTATCCCCACATTTTACTCGCTGCCTCCAAGCTATCCAACTTGCCCACATCAATCCACTGCGCGCCTTGCGTATCGTAGCATTCTACGCGATGCTCGGCAGCCAAAGCAAGGTAAGCATCAACTATCGAAAACTTTTCGCCGAAGCCATTTAGGTTGCTAAAAATTTTCGGGCTGACAATATGTATTCCACCAAAGGCAAGCGGCGTAAGGGATTCAGCATGACAGTCCACTCGTTTTTCTTCACCCGTTTTTACGTTGCGCCAGCCGCAAAGTCGATTGTTTTTATCAAATAAAAAGTAGCGCGATGAGCTGCGGTTGCTTACCGCAAGCGTTGCCAATGCCCCACTGTGCACATGCTGCTCGTACATTTTGCGAATGCTGAGCGTGGTGAGAATATCCACATTGTACATCACAAAAGGTGCGCTGCCATTGAGAAACGGAGCAGCATGGCGCAGCCCACCTCCGGTTTCTAAAAGTAAATTTCGCTCGTTGGAAATGGAAATTTTATAGCCAAAGTTGCCGTTTTTTTGCAAAAAATCTTCCACCTTATCGGCAAAATGGTGCACATTTACCACAAACTCCGTAACGCCCTGCGCGGCCAAATACTTGATGTTGCGCTCAAGCAGCGGCACGCCGTTTACGGGTATCAACGCTTTGGGAATTTTATCGGTGAGCGGCTTGAGGCGAGTGCCCAAGCCTGCTGCAAGTAGAAAACATTTCATGGTTAAATTCCAAATTTCAAGTTTCAAATTTCAGATTATTCACGTGTGTTGGCTTGTGCGCAATTTGAAATTAGGAATTTGAAATCTGAAATTTCAGCCCCTGTTCGCGGTGCGTTATTCTCACCTCCAGCTCGGCAAATTTTTGGTGCAAATGTTCGGCCATGTGCTGCGCCGAATACACCGAGCGGTGCTGTCCGCCGGTGCAGCCAAAGCTGACCTGCAGGTGGCTGAAACCGCGCGCCAGGTAGCGTTCTACGGCCGTATCGGCCAAGGCGTAGGCATGCTGCAGGAACTCCTGCATTTGCGCATTGCCGTCCAAATATTCGCTCACCGGCGCATCGAGTCCGGTAAAAAATCGGTACTGCTCCTCGCGCCCGGGGTTGTGTATGCAGCGGCAGTCAAATACAAATCCGCCGCCGTTTCCCGAGGCATCTTCGGGCAAACCCACGCGGTACGAAAAGCTCACCACATCTACGTGCAGCTTAGCTTTCGAGGCAATTGCCTGCTCCTGTTTTAGGTCAATTAGTCGGTATAAAAGTTGATTGAGATATGTCAGCTGCAAGTCAATTAGTACGCCCTTGTCCAGCATTTTTTTTAGGTTTGCAAGGGCAAAGGGAACGCTTTGCAAAAAATGCGCCTTGCGCTCAAAGTATCCGCGGTAGCCGTAGGCGCCAAGCGTTTGCAGGCTGCGCAGCAGCGCGTAAATCGGCAACGATTTTCTAAACTCGGCGGCATTTATCTCTGTATATTTTGCAGCATTTTCAAGGTAAACTTGCAGCAGCTCTTCGCGCAATTCGTCCGAAAAATTTGCCTTGGCTTGGTATAAAAAAGAGGCTACATCGTAGGCCGGCACGCCCTTTCTTCCTCCTTGAAAATCGATAAAGTGCGGCTCGCCCTCGTGCCACATTACGTTGCGCGACTGAAAATCGCGGTACATAAAGCAGCTATTTTTGTCGTTGAGCAAAATTTCGCGCAGCTTGGTAAAATCGCGCTCCAATTTTTCCTCATTAAAATCCTCAAAGGTGGGGCGAAGAAAGTAGTACTTAAAGTAGCTCAAATCCCACATAATGGAACTTTTACCCCACTCCGCCTGCGGGTAGCACGCCGAGTAGTCAAGCCCCTTGTCGCCCTCAAATTGCAGCTGCGGAAGTACCGAAATCGTTTTGCGCAGCGCCCTTTTTTCTTCCTCCGAAAAAACGCCGCTTTCGCGCCCTGCCGCTATTAGGTGAAAGAGCGATGTGTCGCCAAAATCCTGCTGCAAGTAGTACTGGCCGCACTCCGAGCTGGCCAGCACCTGCGGCGTACTCAGCTTTTGCTTTTCAAAATGCTGCGAGAGGGCAATGAATGCATGGTTTTCCTGCAAATTTTTTCCGTAGCAGCCCACCACAGCTTTACTCTCCGAGCGCAAGCGGAAGTAGCGGCGGTTGGAGCCCGCCTGCGTTAGCTCCTGCGAGGAGCTCAGCTTTTCGCCGCTCCAAAATTCAAATAGCCGAACAAGTTCTTGTAACATTTACTTTTACCAATGATTTTAGGAGGCGAAAGTACAAACAAATCGGCGCATTGGCAAAAAATGCGGTTTCCTCTTTTACAAATGCCACAAATTCTGCTATCTTTGTAGGCCTCGGCTTTTACTTTTACAACCATTTAAAAAACAAATATCATGAAAAAAATTGCCACTTTTGTCGTAGCGCTGTGCGCGCTGCTACACGCCCAAGCCGCTGAACGGCGCACGGTTACCGCTGATGAGCTGACCGCTTTTTTTGCCTCCACCACCTACGTGGTAACCACCAACGACAACATTATGCTTGACGCCCAGCTAACCAACGCCGCCAAGCTGCTGTGGAAAGCTACCCCCTTTAGGGTGGCGGGTGCTGCGGAGTTTGACCAGCTGAAAACGGACAGCAAAAATTCGTTTTTGATGATAACCAAAGTGGTGGAGGCCAAGGATAAGCTCAAGCGTCCGTACCTGTACCTGGCGCTGCTTATGGGCAGCCCCGATGCTGCAACATCGCTCGATAACATGCCCGAAGTGGCGTTTATTCCGCTGGCCACCGAAAATAGCGAGGGCGAAATTTCATCGACCAGCATGCTTGAGCCCATGCTGCTTTTTGTGCAAAAGCACGCCGAAAATCAGAAGGAAAAATCCTTTGGCGACCGCCTTATGGTTAGCTTTCAGCAGCGCCTGCAGGCCTACAACTACAACCAAAGTCAGCTGAAGGGAAAGGCTATTTTCATAAACAAAAACGATGTGGACTCGCAGTCGGAAATGACGCAGGCAAAGGCAGCGGCGGACAGCATTTTTTACTTTGTGGACGAGGACAACCTTGACGAGGTAGCGAAAGACCGCGAGGCAAGCGCGGTTATTGGCTTTTGCGTAACCCCGCAGGGCGCCGAAAAAGGCGCCTACGGCTACAAAATGCTGATGGGCGCCGACGGAACGCTGTACTACTACTACTACGAAAGCAGACCCAGAAACTTCCTGTTCAAAAAGAACGACTTTGACATGATAATTAAGAATGCGAAGTAACGAAGAAAGAACAAAGACAACAAGAACAAGGACTATCATTTAATCCATGAGCGAAAGCACTTTGTAGGCCTTAAATGGGGTCTCGCTTTGGAGCGCGAGTGCATTTCACCCCTGCAAAATGGTGTCGCTTTGGAGCGCGAGTACATTGCAGGGCTGCAAAATGGTGTCGCTCGGGAGCGAAAGGGCATTTCAAGGGTGAAAAACGGTG
>JAITVR010000255.1 GCA_031285695.1 Prevotellaceae bacterium | reverse complement strand
GAGGTCGTTTTGCTGCTAAAAAAGTTGGCCAAGGAGCAGCAAAAAACCATACTTTTTTCAACGCACGACCTGAGCGTTGCCCTCAAAGCCTCCGACCGCATGTGGGTAATGTGCGAGGGCCAAATGCACCAGGGCGCGCCACAGCAGCTAATGACGGCGGGCGTTTTTGACCAGCTGCTGCAAAACACCCGCCTTACCGTTGACCACCACACCGGCGAGGTAAGGTTGGCGGGGAGCTGGTAGCATTGCGGCAAGAAATTCAGTTTCTTGTAAAAAAATGGGCGAAGAGTTTGATGAAACTGTGTTTTTTTCTGAAAATTCAGATGTGTCCTTGTTGGTCATGCTGAGCAAAGCGAAGAACCGAAACTCGGTGGGGCAATCTCGTGTATGTAGCAATGCTATCGTGAACATCTTCGGCAAGCTTAGCACGACAGCCCTGTAAGTAAACAAAGTAATTCAACAGTTAAACAATTCAACTCTTATGAAACACACAACCCTTCTCCTGCTGAGCCTTGCGCTCACGCTAAACCTTTTGGCGGCCAAGGTGGACACCGTTACCACCTTTAGCCCAAGCATGAACAAAAATATCAAGGCAGTGGTCATTACCCCCGAGGGATACGATAAGGCAAAGGAAGTGCCCACACTGTACCTGCTGCACGGTTGGAGCGGCAACTACGCCAGCTACGTGAAAGACCAACCCGTGTGCGTAAACCTTGCCGACAGCTACCAAATGATGGTGGTGTGCGTGGACGGCGGCTACAGCAGCTGGTACTGGGACAGCCCCGTTGACCCCACGTTTAAGTACGAAACCTACGTTGCAGCTGAGCTCATAAAGTGGATTGACGAGCGCTACAAAACCATTAAAAGCCCCGCGGGTCGCGGCATTTGCGGCCTCAGCATGGGCGGACACGGCGCGCTGTACCTTGCGCTGCGCCACCAAGATGTTTTTGGCGCAGCCGGAAGCATGAGCGGCGGCGTGGATATTCGCCCTTTTCCCAACAACTGGGATATGGCCAAACGCTTGGGAAAATACAGCGAGCAGCCCAACCGTTGGAACGAGTACACCGCCGTAAACCAGCTGCACCTGTACACGCCCAAATCGCTTGCCATAATGGTGGATTGCGGCACGGGCGACTTTTTTTACACTGTAAACGAAAACCTGCACAAAAAGATGCTGGAGCTCAACATTCCGCACGACTACATTTCGCGCCCGGGCAAGCACAACAGCGAGTACTGGAACGTAGCCCTGCCGCACCAAATGCTGTTCATGAGCAGCTTTTTTGAAAAAGGGAAAAAGTAAACATACCAAGAGATAAAACGATAAGTTTTATCTCTTTATTATTGCGGGTTGTTACGCTAAACTTGTTGAATTCCTCATCGCAATGCTTCTACAAGCTCAGCGTGACACAAGCAGCAAATGTGTTTTGCGGTAGCGTGAATTCCTACGACTTCCCCATTACCAATCCGCCATTATTTTGCTAACTTTGCCCTCGCAGATGTTAGGTGTTAGAAAATCCCTAACATCTGTCATCTAAATCTACACGCCATGAAAAAGAAAAAAGTTTTACTTGCCACCAGCGGCGGTGATTGCCCCGGGCTGAACGCCGTAATTCGCTCCTTTGTAAAACGCGCCTCGGTAGAGGGAAATTGGGAAGTGTGGGGCAGCATGCGCTCGTTCAACGGACTGCTGGGGCAGCCGCAGGATTTGCGATTGCTTGATACCAAAGTCGTTTCGGGCATTCACGAAAAAGGCGGCACCATACTGGGCACCACCAAGCGCAGCGGCCCCTTCAACTGGCCGGTAAAGCAGCCCGACGGCACCTACACCTACCTCGACCGCTCAGACGAAATGATACGCATGTGCCGCGAAATAGGCTTCGATGCCGTGGTCAACATTGGCGGCGATGGCTCGCAGGCCATGTCGCAGCGGCTGTTTGAAAAAGGGTTGAATATTGTAGGCGTGCCCAAAACCATTGACAACGACCTTGGCGCAACCGACGTAACCTTTGGCTTCCAATCGGCTGTGGATGTGGCCACCGAGGCTGTTGATAGATTGGTAAGCACCGCCGAAAGCCACAACCGAATTTTGGTTTTGGAAGTTATGGGAAAAATGGCGGGCTGGATTGCGCTGCACGCAGCCGTGGCAGGCGGCGCGGAGATTTGCCTCATTCCCGAAATTCCCTACGATATGAAAAAGATAAAGCACTTTTTAGAAACCCGCTTTGAGGGTGGAAAAAAGTTTGCCGTGGTGGCCGTGGCCGAGGGCGCCATGCCCAAGGGCGGCGAGGCGCTGGGAACCAAAATCAACGACCTGAGCAGCGTACACCTCGAGGGCGCAGCGCAGCGCTTTGCCGCCGAGCTGCGCGCCCTGGATTTAGAGCCCGGCATTCGCGTAACCATACTGGGGCACGTGCAGCGCGGCGGCACCCCCGTGCCCTACGACCGCGTGCTGGCCTCGCAGTACGGTGTAAAGGCCTTTGAGCTGGTGCTCGAAAAAAAGTTTGGGCACATGGTAGCCTACCGCTCGCCCGATGTTATTTCAGTACCCATAGCCGAGGCCGTGGGCAAGCCCAAGCTGGTTGACCCCAGCAGCTACTTGGTGCACACCGCCAAAAGCATCAACATTTGCTTTGGAGACTAAAATTTAATTGATAATGGATAATTGACAATGGATAGTGAACACGAAAACTTCCACCCTTTAATTATCCATTATCAATTGTTCATTGTCCATTATTTTGATAAGCTACCTTTTACAACGAATTTTGTACAGCCTGCTCACGCTTTTTGGCGTGGTAACGCTCATTTTTTTCCTGTTCAGCGCAGGCATGGGCGACCCCACGCAAATGAAGCTCGGGCAGCGCAGCAGCAAGGAGGCCGCCGAAAGCATTCGCCGCGATTTGGGCTTGGACAAGCCGCTCGGCGTGCGCTACGTGGCGTACCTAAATGATTTGTCGCCAATTTCCGTGCATTCGCAAAACGCCGAAAGCGCCTTTTTTTACGATAAGAAAAAGTACGGCGGAGCAAGCGCTGCGTTGGGTTCCCTTACGCTTGCGCTAAAAAAACCATACCTGCGCCGCTCGTACCAAAGCGACACGCGCGTTACCCAGCTCATTGCCGACACCTTTCCCAACACCTTAATTTTAGCCTTAGCCGCCATCATTGTTGCAAGCCTCATCGGGATTTTGTTTGGCGCAGTGGCTGCCATTTACAAGGATAGGTGGATAGACCGCACGCTGCTTACGCTTTCCACGCTGGGCATGTCCACACCATCGTTTTTTGCCGCGCTACTCATCGGGTGGATTTTTGCGTTTTTATTAGCCGATTACACGCACCTCAACCTCACCGGCAACCTGTGGGAAATGGACGATTTCGGCGAGGGAATTCATTTGCAGCTAAAAAATTTGGTACTACCCGCACTTACGCTGGGGCTGCGCCCGCTCTCGGTTATAGCGCAGCTTACGCGCAGCT
>JAITVR010000254.1 GCA_031285695.1 Prevotellaceae bacterium | reverse complement strand
CCACCTTTTCGGTTTCAAAATTTACGCGGCAGCAGTAGGTATTGTCGCCGTTGGTGATGGCGAGGTAGGGCACGCGCAGCGTAAGGTTATAGCGCGCGGCTTGGGCAAAGGTTTCGTTGCCAATTTTTACGCCGGGCGCCTTGCACTCCACCAGCAGCAGCGGCGCGCCGGCACGGTTGCAGGCCACCACATCGCAGCGGCGACTCAGGCCGTTCACCTTGAGCGCGTACTCCACCATAAGCAGCGCCTGCGGAAAACCTCTGTCGGCTACTAAAAAGTTGATAAAACCCTGCCGCACCAGCTCTTCAGGCGTAAGGGCAACGTACTTTTTGCGCACGGCGTCAAAAATTTTTTGCTCGCTGTTTGCGGATTGTATGGTGGGGGAAAAGGACAAGATTTATAAAAAATAAGGGTCAAGATAACTTTAGCGGATTGTTTGCTGATTTTTTTCATAACTACGTCATTGCGAGCAGGTTTAGCGAAGCAATCTCCCAGTTACGCTTGAGATTGCTTCGTCCTCGTCCCTCGTCCTCGCAATGACGGTAAGCTCTTGTAGAAACATCTTATATATAGGAGATTAACTAACTATAATAAGGCATCTATATGTAATTAATTTTGAATTTTATAAAAATATAACTTTTTAATAATGAGATGATTACAATGTTTTACTAACAGTCTTCAATAAGTTCTGCAAAAAATATCGCCAAAAATTTTTGTCGATAGACAATAATTAGCTTAACTTCGCCGTTAATTAGTTAGAAAATCGCGAGAGCAAAGGTAGCAATAAAAACATTTTACCATGCAACGCTTCATAGTACATATCGGAAAAAAGGTGGCAGCCACGCTTGCCATTGCGCTGTGTGTGCTGTTTTCGGCGCGTGCGGCTTCGGCCCAGCAGCTGCAGGTAGAGGCCGATATGGACGAACTGCGTCAGGGCGAAGAGCTGACGCTTACCGTAACGGTGTACAACTACGATACGGTCGATGTTACCGATTTTCAGGTGTTGGATTCGCTACACCGTGGCACGCTGTTTGTTGCGTGCAGCGCCGAGGAGTACACCTCGCAGGGGCGCAATATTTTGGTGAAAATTCCGCACCTGTTTCCCAACGAAAGCTACACCTACACGCTCACGCTGCGCATGGAGCGCAAGGGCAGCCTTGAAAAAACGCTGCTGCTGCAAAAGGGTGGCGAAATGGTTGAAAAATCATCGGTGCAGGTTGACGTGCTTACCAGCGATGTGCTGGATATAAAGGTAAACATGTTTACCCCCAACGGCGATGGCGTGAACGACTACTTTGAAATTCCCGGAATATTTGACTATCCCAACAACGAAATTGTGATATTTAACCGCTTTAGCGACCGCGTGTATCAGGCGCGCAGCTACAGCAACAACTGGAGCGCCGAGGGGCGCCCCGACGGCAACTACTTTTACGTGCTTACTTTGAATTTGGATAACGGCACGGTGCAAAAGTACAACGGCTACGTTACCGTAAAGCGGTAAATATTTCGCCGCAAAACTGTACAACGGACAACGATTTTTCGTTGCCCGTTTTTTTATTTACCTTTGGAGGCAATTTGAAATTTGAAACTTGGAATTATTTAGGTGGCTAAGCTTCGCATAAAAGATACCATTGCCTCGTACGCGAGCATAATGGCGGCGCTCAAGAATAAAATCTACAAGCCGCTGTACCTGCTCATGGGCGAGGAGCCGTACTACATTGACCTGCTGGCGGGCTACATGACGGATAGCATACTGCCCGAAGCCGAACGCTCGTTTAACCAAACGGTGGTGTACGGAAAAGATGTGTCGGGCAAAAATATTGTGGACCTTGCGCGCCGCTACCCCATGATGTCTGCCCAGCAGGTGGTGGTGGTAAAGGAGGCGCAAAACCTCAAGGATAAAGACCTTGAAGATATTGAGGTGTACCTGCGCGCGCCGCTGGCATCGACCATTCTCATCGTTTGCTACAAGGGAAAATCGGTGGATAAGCGCAAGGCATTTTACAAGCAGGCGCAAAAGGTTGGCGATATTTTGGAAACCGCACAGCCTTACGATAGCGAACTTTCGGGCTGGGTAAAGGATTTTCTCAAAGAAAAAGGCTGCACCATTGAACCCGCAGCAGCCACCATTTTGGCGGAAGCCTTAGGCGCCGATTTGGGTAAAATAGTGAATGAGCTTAGCAAGCTAATGGTGCTGCTGCCGCAGGGAACGCGCAGCATTACCGCGGCGGACATTGAAAAAAATATTGGCATAAGCAAGGAGTACAACAACTTTGAGCTGAACGCTGCGCTATCGGCAGGCAACGTGCTAAAGGCAAACCGCATTGTGCAGCACTTTGAAAAAAATCCGAAGGATAACCCGATGGTGCTCACCATTAGCTCGCTGTACTCGCATTTTCTAAAGCTATTTACCTACCACATGCTGCGCGCCAAGTACAAGGGCGCCGCCATTCCCGATATGGAAATTCGCGGCACCATGCGCACCGAACCCTACTTTGTGCGCGAGTACGAGGCCGCTGCACGCCGCTACAATCCTACCAAAACCTCCGAAATAATCTCGCTCCTGCGCGAATTTGACATGCGCAGCAAGGGCTGGAACAACGCCTCGACCGAAGATGGAGATTTGCTGCGGGAGCTGGTGTATAAAATAATGCATTAAAACGAGTAACAAGTTCATAAAGTTTGTAAAGTTGCAAGCACCCATGATTTACTTTATAAATTTTACGAACTTTAAAAACTTTCAACTAAAATGACCCTCACAATTGTTATCATTACCGTTCTCGTTTCCATTGCCTGCTTTCGGCGGCGCGATGTGTTTGAAAAGTTGCTGCTATCGCCCTACAGGGTAATGCACAACAGGGAGTGGTGGCGCGTTATTACGCACGGCTTTGTGCATGCCGATTACCTACACCTTGCGGTAAATATGCTGGTGCTGTACTCCTTTGGCGAGGCGGTGGAGCTGTGGCTTGGCGCAACTACCAATTTCCCCAAGCTGCACTATTTTGTGCTGTACTTTGGCGGCATGGTGGTGGCCGGTATTCCCGATTTGGTAAAGCGAAAGGAGGTGTACCACTACGCTTCAGTCGGCGCCTCGGGAGCGGTAAGTGCGGTGCTGTTTGCCTTCATATTTTTTCAGCCGTGGAGCAAGCTGCTGCTCATGGGCGTAATTCCCATTCCGGGCATTATTTTTGGGCCGCTATACCTGTGGTACTCATCGTACATGGCGCGGCGCGGCGGCGATAACGTGAACCACGATGCGCACTTTTACGGCGCGGTGTTTGGCTTCGTTTACCCGCTGTTTGTTGAGCCAAGCTTGCTACAGCATTTTTTGAGCGAATTATT
>JAITVR010000217.1 GCA_031285695.1 Prevotellaceae bacterium | reverse complement strand
ATAAATCGAAGCAGCTGGAGGCGGCTAACAGCTCGCTTCAGCGCTGGATGGAAGAGGTAGAAAAGCGGAAGGAGCAGCAGGCGCAGGAGGAAAAGCAGGCTTTGCCGCAGCCAACGGCGGAAGAGATAGAAGCGCAGCGCCGCAGACAGGAGGAAATAGAGCGTGCGCTGGCGGAGAAAAAACGCAAAGATGAAGAGGAAGCCAAGCGCAAAGAGGAGGAGGAGAATCGGCTGCAGCAGGAGCGTGAAGCGGCTTTGAAGGCAAGCAAAAGTGAGCCGCAAGTTGCGCCGCCAGCAGTGTGGGAAGAGGAAATTGTAGAGCGCAAAAAAGGCAGCTCGCGTGGCGCAATTTTACTTTTGGTAATACTTGCCTTGGTGCTTGCCGCCGCCGCTACGCTTTGGTTTTGGGACGATATACAAACCGCTTTGGGCTGGGGCGAAGGCGAGCTTGTTCCCGACACCGAAGAAATGATAGTTACCGCCACGGAAGTCGCGCCCTCATTCGTGCCGGCGGTGGTGTCGCAGCAGCCGGGCATGTGCTACGTGCTGGTGGCCTCATTCACGCAGCAGCAGTCGAGGGAAATGATAACCCTGTGCAGCATACTACGCAGCGCGGGTTACACGCCCGAAGCCTTGGCCACGAGCGGCAATAAATTTGCGGTAAGCGTGGGCAAATATCGCACGGCAAATGAGGCAAAAATTGCACTCAATCTTTACGCGCAAAGGTACGGTCAAAAGTATGGCCAGCCTTGGATTTTTCCCTAAAACGGCACATGGCTAACATCATTTCAGAAGCGCTAAATCGCCTGTTTCGCACAGGCGATTTTTTAATGGAAAAACACGAGCAGGGCAAGCGAACGCTGCTGCACAAGGAGCTTGGCGAAATTGTTTTTACGAAGGTAAAGTACAGCCGCAGCCTTCGCATTTCGCTGCGCCCGGGCAAGCCGGTGAGCGTTACCATGCCGACTTACGTAAGCTACGCCGAGGCGGATAAGCTGGTGCTCGAAAAGTTGGATTGGATAAAGGAAGAGCAAGTTAAGCTGAAGGAAACGCAGGCGCAGCGGCGCACTTTTACCGAGGAAGAAATAGCGCGGTTGCGCGCGCAGGCCAAGCAATTTTTGCCTGCAAGGGTAGCATTTTTAGCGCAAAAATTTGGCTTTGGCTACAACAAAATTACGGTAAAAGATATTCATTCACGCTGGGGCAGCTGCTCTTCGCTCAACAACCTCAACTTTAGCATTTACCTCATGGATTTGCCCGACGATTTGGTGGATTACGTCATTTTGCACGAGCTGTGCCACACCGTGCATCGCAATCACGGCGTGCATTTTTGGGAGTTGCTCGATGCGTGTACAGGCGGAAAAGCGCGGCAGCTTTCGGCGCGCATGGACGAGCACAGCAAGCGCATGTTTTAGCCGTTTGCGCTGCTAAGAATAGCTAAACCTTTGCGCACTTTTTCGTGATGGTTGGGCTTGTCGGTATTGCGGTACAGCTCCGCCAAAAAACGCAGGTAGCGATGCACAAATACTTGCCGGCTGCACGGCGCAAGGTAGTGCTCCGCCGATTTTTTCAGCATTGTATGCCTTACCACAACTTGCGCCAGCTGCATTTTGCTACACAGCCCGCCGTTAAAGGGGTCAATGTAAAAAAACACATCTTGCCCTCTGTCGTTGTGGCGGTCAAGGTAGCCCAGCATGGCGCTTTGCGAAAGGTTGATGCCGCAAATGGGAATATTCAGCTCTTCGGCAATGCAGCAGTACAGCAAGCTGAGCGAAATTTGGCTTCCCTCCTTGCTTTGCAGCAGGTCGCTGAGCAGCATTAGGCGGTCGCTATCCACCAAGCGATGCCCGAAAAATTTATACTTTCCGTACAAAATTTGGTTGATAATGCGCACCTGCTCTAGCGCGGTAAGCTGCGGGTGCAGCTCAACCCATATCTCGCGACTTAAATCTGAAATCTGCTTTTTTATGTGGTTAAATTCAATGTTTGGGCGCAGCAATTTGGTGGCGTAGTAGGCACCGGTAAGCGTGTCGCGCGCGCCGTTTTGTACCCATTCCTTGAGCTTTGCCAGCGTGGTTTTTTCTTGAATTTGCGCTATAACATGCTCAAGCCGAAAGAATTGCGTTTCTTCAGAAGCGTTGCGCCACGCGCTTTCGAGCAGGGGCATTACCTCCTCGCCTTGGGCGCAAAGCTTGTCCATAACCGCTGTTGCTATTTCGCTATCGCTATCATCAAGCAGGCTAATGAGCGATGAAACTTCGTTGTTCTGCATCGTTACTTCAGCTTTTCGAGCGCCATTTCCACCATGTCGTTTACCGCTTTTTTGTAGTCCACATTCATGTCCAAAATAGCGCGGTTGGCAATGATGCTGCAAATAGTTAATGATTTATGTCCGAGTAGTTTAGAAAGCCCTGCAATGGCCGAACCTTCCATTTCAAAGTTGGTAATTCTTTTACCGTTGAAGCGGAAATTTTCTATCTTTTCGTTCAGCTGCATATCGGCCAAAGGCAAACGCAGCACGCGACCCTGCGGACCGTAAAATCCGGGCGCCGAAATGGTCATTCCCTCGTTGGTGCTGTCGGAAAAAAGGTCAATCATTTCGCGCGAATTTTCTACAAAATACGGTTTTGCGCAAAGCTCATTCCACGCTGTATGCTTTATAAATTCAGCCTCGTAGTCGAGCCGCGAAACTTCGTTGCGCCGCGCGTAAAAGTTGAGCAATCCGTCAAACCCAATGCTGATGTGCGAGCTGACCATGCTGCCCAACGCAAGGTCGGGCTGCAGCGCGCCCGATGTGCCAAGTCGCAGCAGGCGCAGCGTGCGATGCTGCTCGTTTGGAATGCGCGTTTTTAGGTCAATATTGGCGAGCGCATCGAGCTCATTTACCACAATGTCAATGTTGTCTGTGCCAATTCCTGTGGATAGTACGGTAAGGCGCGTACCCTTGTAAATTCCTGTGTGGGTAACGAATTCGCGGCTACTTTTTTTCACCTCAAGCTTGCTAAAGTGCGCCGAAACGCTTTCTACACGCCCGGGGTCGCCCACCAAAATGATGGTGTCGGCAATTTCGTGCGGCAGCAGGTGGAGGTGAAAAATGCTGCCGTCATCGTTTACTATCAACTCCGAAGGTGCGATTGGCTTCATTTTAATTAAGAATTAAGAATTAAAAATTACGAGTTACGAATTTAAAAGTTTTTTTATGCAAAATCAAGAATTGTGCATAACTTTGCCCCAGCATTTCTAATCACTAATCACTAACCTCTAATCACTATAAATTTATGCTGCAACGAATTCAAACCGTTTTTTTGCTCGTGGCGTTGGCGCTGCTGGGCTTGCTTTTTGCGCTTCCTTTTGCCCGAATAATAGATGCTCAAGGCAACGAGTACGCGCTGCTTGCAACGGAGTTGCCGACTTTAATTATTCAGCTTATTACGTTTTTTGTTACGCTTACTACCATTTTTTTGTACAAAAAACGCATGCTGCAAATTCGCCTTTGCGTGTTCA
>JAITVR010000192.1 GCA_031285695.1 Prevotellaceae bacterium | reverse complement strand
TGCAGGACGGGCATGCCGGCATTCCGCTACTTGCCGAATCCAAGCGGGGCTTCATTTTTATGAAGTGCGTAAAAATTATTTTGGCGGTAGGTGCAGCAGTGGCTGGAATGATTTTTGGGTTTTAAACGTACATAATATAGCGCGCGCCGCTACTGCTACTTGGTAGCTCCCTACGCAAACTGCCCGCCAATAATATCCAACAGCTCCGAGGTAATGTTTTGTTGACGCAGCTTGTTGTAGCTAAGGTGCAGTTCATCGAGCATTTCGTCGGCATTTTCGGAGGCCAGCTGCATGGCCATGGTGCGCGCGCCGTGCTCGGAGGTGTGCGTGTCCATTAGCGCGGCGTAAAATTTTGCCTTGAGCGCCTGCAAGGCCAAGTCGCTGTGCAGCTCGCTGTGCGAGGGCTCAAGAATGTAGCCATCAACGCTGAGCGAGGTGTTTTTTTCAGAAGTAGCAGCGGGAATGTAGGGCAGCAGCTGTAGGTTTACAATGTGCTGCGTAGCCATATTGCGGTAGTGGTAGTGCAGCAGCAGCACCTTTTGCAGCTCGCCTGCGGCAAATCTTTTTACCAGCTCCTCTACCAAGCGTGCAGCCTCCTCGTAGCCGGCTTTGCCCGATAGCTTATCGTAATCGCCCTGCGGCGTGTAACCGGCATCGGTAAGCGGCTTGCGCAGCTTTTTTCCTATGGGAAAAATCAGCAACTCCTGCCCTGCGTACTGCTGCGCTACCTCAAGCATTTCCTTTGCCATGCGCGCGTTGAAGGCGCCGCACATGCTGCTGTTGGACGCTACGGCAACCAGCGCCACGGCACCTTTTTTGCGCTGTGCGCTAAGCGAAAATTCGAGCAACTCGTTGTTGGAAGTGTGCAGCGTGGCAAGCAGCGATTCAAGCGCATGGCTGTACGCCGCCGCGCTCGTTAGCAGCGCCTGCGTGCGGTGCAGGTGCGACGAGGAAATCATTTGCCGCGCTTGAGTAATTTTTCTGGTGCTCTCAACCGAGGCAATTCGCATTTTTACTTCCTTGAGCGAAGCCATTTTTTTTTAAGGTTAAAAGGTAAAACGGCACAAGGTACAGGGTGGTAAAAACCTTTTACCCTTTACCTTGTACCATTTTTAAGCAAACTGTTTTGTTACCTGTGCTGCTATTTTTTTCAGCGTTGCCTCGGCGCTTTCGTCAATGGCGCCCTTGTTGAGGCCGGCAAGCACATCGCTATGCGACAGGCGCAGCTGGTCGAGGAAAGCTTTTTCAAAATCGCCCACCTTTTCAAGCGGAACATCTTTGAGCAAACCGTAGGTTCCACAGTACAAAATGGCAACCTCCTCACCCACGCTTAGCGGGCTGTACTGCGGCTGAATGAGCAGCTTGGTATTTTTTCTTCCCTTATCAATTACCTGCGCGGTAACAGCGTCCATATCGCCGCCAAAGCGGGTAAAGGCTTCGAGCTCGCGGTACTGCGCTTGGTCTATTTTGAGCGTTCCGGCCACCTTTTTCATGGCCTTTACCTGCGCGCTGCCACCCACGCGCGATACAGAAATTCCGATGTTGATGGCCGGACGATTGCCTTGGTTAAACAGCTCTGTATCCAAAAATATTTGCCCGTCGGTAATGGAAATTACGTTGGTGGGAATGTAGGCCGACACATCGCCCGCCTGCGTTTCGATAATGGGCAGCGCGGTAAGCGAGCCGCCGCCCTTCACTTTTCCCTTCAGGCTTTCGGGCAGGTCGTTCATTTGCGTAGCAATTTCGTCCTGCGCAATAATTTTTGCAGCGCGTTCGAGTAAACGCGAGTGCAGGTAAAAAATATCGCCCGGGTACGCCTCACGTCCCGAGGGGCGGCGCAGAATGAGCGATACCTCGCGGTAAGCTACGGCCTGCTTCGAAAGGTCATCGTACACCACCAAGGCGTGGCGACCGGTATCGCGAAAAAACTCGCCTATGGCAGCACCTGCAAAGGGGGCAAAGTACTGTAGCGCGGCAGGGTCGGACGAGTTGGCGGCTACCACCACCGTGTAATCCATGGCGCCCTTGGCGCGCAGCGTATCCACCAAAGTGGCTACGGTAGAGGCTTTTTGGCCAATGGCCACGTAAATACAAAAAACGGCTTCTCCCGCCTCAAAATTCTTTCGCTGATTGATAATTGTATCAATAGCAATGGAGGTTTTTCCCGTTTGGCGGTCGCCGATAAGGAGCTCGCGCTGTCCGCGCCCAATGGGAATCATGGAGTCCACCGCCTTAATGCCGGTTTGCATGGGTTCGGTTACCGGCTGGCGAAAAATTACGCCGGGTGCCTTGCGCTCCAGCGGCATATCAATGCGCGCGCCGGCAATGACACCTGCGCCGTCAATGGGTTCGCCCAGCGGGTTGATAACGCGCCCAATGAGCCCCTCGCCTACGCCAATGGCGGCAATTTTTCCGGTGCGCTTCACGGTGTCGCCCTCGCGCACCATGTCGGTGCTGCCGAGCAGCACGGCGCCCACGTTGTCCTCCTCAAGGTTCATTACCACGGCTTTTACGCCGTTGTCGAACTCCAGCAGCTCGTTGGCTTCGGCGTTGGTAAGGCCAAAAATGCGCGCCACGCCATCGCTTACCTGCACCACGGTGCCCACTTCTTCGAGCGATTTTTGCGGGTCGAACTCGTTGAGCATTTTGTAAATGAGCTCGGGGACTTCGCTAACTTTGATATTTTCTGTCATAACTAATGGATTCAAAGATTGAAAAATTCAACCATTCAATTTTTGAATTGTTGAATCCTTGAATTTTTAAATTTATCTCTCCAACATTTTTTTGCGCAGCTGCTTCAATCGCCCTGCCACGCTGGCATCGATGCGGTAGGTGCCCCAGCGTAAAATGTAGCCGCCGCCAATGGAAAGGTCAACCTCGTTAGAAAAGCTGACTTTTTTTCCGGTGGCGCTTTCAATTTTTTTGCCTACTGCCTGCTGCACCTGCTTTTGCAGCGGTGCGGCGGTGGTGAGCGATACGTTGAGCAGCTTTTTTTCGCGCCGATAAATGTTTTGAAAGCTTAGGCAAATTTCGCGCAAAAATTCCTCGCGGTTATTTTTGACGAGCACCTGCACAAACCTTTGAACAACGCTGCTGCTTTGCCCCTCATTTTTTAGCAAGGCGGCAATCATTTCCTCCTTTTTTTGCACGGCTACTCTGCGGCTTTCGAGCACGCGCCGCAGCGCGGGATAGCCGGAAAAAACGCTGACCAGCGCAAGGGTTTGGGCGTACACCTCGTCCTCGCTGCTGCGCTCGGTGGCGTACAGCCAAAGCGCCTGCGCGTACCGCCGTGCTATGACTCCTCTTTCCATGCGGGCTTAGGTTTTACGTACTATTTCCTCGTCCAGCAATCGCTCTATCAGCTGCTCCTGCTCGCTGTCGCGGCTAAGCTGCACGCCAATAACTTTTTCGGCCACGCGCACCGATATGTCGGCTATTTGCTCGCGCAGCTGGTTCATGGCGTTGGCTTTGACTTCCTCCACCTCCACCACGGCGCGCTTCAAGCGTTGGCGCGTTTCGGCTTCGGCCAAGTCCTTGGCTTCGCTCAGCATTTTCTTTTTTATTTCCTGCGCCTCGTCAAGCAGCACGCGCCGCTCACCGTGGGCTTTTCCCAAAATTTCGTCGGCCTGCAGGTTGAGCGCCGCCAACTTTTCTTCGGCCAAGCGCGCATCCTCAAGCGATTTTTCGATGTAGCTGTTGCGCGCATCGACGGCTTTGGTAATTACGGGAAACCCGAATTTGGCAAGAATAAAAAAGACGATACCAAAGGACAGCGTCATCCAAAACAGCAGACCTATATCCGGTGTTAACAATGACATATGCTTTCCGTTTTTTTTACTTAAAGAGCAAGTAGGCAAACGACTACGGCAAACAGCGCCACACCTTCGATGAGCGCCGCTACAATAATCATGCTCATGCGCACGTTGTTGGTAGCTTCGGGTTGGCGGGCAATGGCCTCCATGGCTGCCGCGCCGATTTTTCCAATGCCAATGGCCGCGCCAATGGCGGCAAGTCCGGCGCCAAGCGCAGCGCCCAGCGTGCCAAGATTAATGCTGCTCGCAGCAGCTTGTAGTAGGGTTGGTAACATTTTTTTTAGTAATTAGATGTTAGTAATTAGTGATTAGAGAAAATTCAGTGCTCGTGCTTAACCCTTGCCATGCCAATGAACACGGCCGAGAGCAGCGTGAAAACGTAGGCTTGAATGTAGGCCACCAGCAGCTCTACCAAGCTCATAAAGCAGGCAAAAACCACCGCCAAAACCGACATGCCTGCGTTGATGGCTACGCCCATGCTGGCGGTTACAAACACCAAGCAAATCAAGCCCAAAATAACGGAGTGCCCCGCCATAATGTTGGCAAACAAACGAATCATGAGCGCAAAGGGCTTGGTAAGCACGCCAAAAATTTCGATAACGGGCATAATGGGCGCAGGAACCTTAAGCCACATGGGCACTTCGGGCCACAGCACCTCGCGCCAGTACTCTTTTGTTCCCGAAAAATTGACGATTAAAAATGTGCAAACCGCCAGCACCATGGTTATGGCAATATTGCCGGTAACGTTAGCCCCGCCGGGGAAAAACGGCACTAAGCCCATCAAGTTATTTACAAAAATAAAGAAAAAAACCATGAGCAAATAGGGTGCAAATCGCTTGTAATCTTCGCCAATGCAGGGCTTTATGACCTCGTTGTAAACATCGACCAAAAGCATTTCTACCGCGCCGCGAAAACCTTTTGCCGGCTTTACATTTCCACGGCGATACCAGCTTGCCAAGGGCAAAATTACTATGAGCAAAACGGCGCAGCTGATGAGCAGCGCAAGCGCATTTTTAGTAAGCGAAATATCAATGCTTGGGCGCGCTATTTTTCCCGCTGCGTTTAGCTCTACCACCTTTCCTTTATAATCGCCATTGTGTGCAATAAAAAATCCTTTGTAGCTACTGCCATACTCCAACTTTGCCGATGAAAAAACGTGCCAGCCGCCGCCTGCGCTGCGCACAATAATGGGCAGCGGAATGGCAACTTCGCGCTCGCCCACGGTAGCAATGTGCCACAAGTACGAGTCGGCAATGTGCTCAAACACAATTTCCTTCACGTCCAACTTTTTGCCTTCCTGCGCCGCTGCACTTCCCGAAAACGTAAGCGAGAAAAACGCAAGAAGCAAAAGTATTTTGGCTATGCTACTTTTTTTTAGCATTTTGATTTTTTTGACAGGATTAACACGGTTTACAGGATTGTTTTCGTGTGAGTGTTGTTAATCTTTTATAGTTTTTCTACGTTTTCAACAATTAGGCTTACCTCGTCATTCTCCACTTTTACCACGCCGCCGCTTACGGTTATTTCTTTTTCTTCGCTGCCGAGGCGATAGTTTACCGCGCCTTTTACCATAGTAGAAATGAGCGGCGCGTGCCCTTGCAGCACCTCAAATCGCCCTGCGCTGCCGGGAATTGAAATGCTGTCAATCCCGTCAACGGTGTACGTTTGCTCCGGTGTTACTACTACTAATTTCATTTCATTTCAGTTACCAGTTACCAGTTACCAATTACCATTACTGGTCATTGGTAATTGGTAACTGCTATTTTGCTGCTTCGGCTTGCAGCTTTTCGCCTTTTTTGATGGCGTCTTCAATGGTTCCCACGTTCAAAAAAGCCTGCTCGGGCACGTGGTCCACCTCGCCGTTCATTATCATGTTGAAGCCGCGAATGGTGTCGGCAATTTCCACCGTTACGCCTTTTATGCCCGTAAACGATTCGGACATAGTAAAAGGTTGTGAAAGAAAACGTTGCACGCGCCGCGCACGGTTTACCAGCGTGCGGTCTTCGTCCGAGAGCTCCTCCATGCCGAGAATGGAAATAATATCCTGCAGCTCCTTGTTGCGTTGCAGCATTTGCTTTACGCGCTGTGCGGTTTGGTAGTGCTCATCGCCCACCACCAGCGGGTCGAGCGTGCGCGAGGTCGATTCCAGCGGGTCCACCGCGGGGTAAATGCCCATTTCGGTAATTTTTCGGTTCAACACCGTGGTGGCATCTAAGTGCGAAAAAGTGGTGGCGGGAGCCGGGTCGGTCAAGTCATCGGCGGGCACGTAAACCGCCTGCACCGAAGTAATGGAGCCGTTTTTGGTAGAGGTAATGCGCTCCTGCATGGCGCCCATTTCCGAGGCCAAGGTTGGTTGATAACCCACCGCCGAAGGCATTCTTCCCAACAAGGCCGAAACTTCGGAGCCGGCCTGCGTGAAGCGGAAAATATTATCGATAAAAAACAGAATATCCTTTGGACCTTCGGCGGTGCCGCTATCGCGAAAAGATTCGGCAATGGTGAGGCCCGAAAGTGCAACGGACGAGCGAGCGCCGGGCGGCTCGTTCATTTGCCCAAACACAAGCGTGGCCTGCGATTTGGCCAGCTCGTTGTAGTCAATTTTACTCAAATCCCAATGACCTTCCTCCATGCTTTTTTTGAACTCTTCGCCGTACTTTATTACGCCGCTTTCAATCATTTCGCGCAGCAGGTCGTTACCCTCGCGCGTGCGCTCGCCCACGCCGGCAAACACGGAAAAGCCGTTGTGTTTTTTGGCAATATTGTTGATGAGCTCCATAATGAGCACCGTTTTACCCACGCCGGCTCCACCAAACAGCCCGCTTTTTCCGCCCTTGGCGTAGGGCGCCAGCAGGTCAATTACTTTTATGCCGGTAAATAAAACTTCGCGCTGCGTGCTTAGCTCGTCAAAGCGGGGCGGCTCGCGGTGAATGGGTTGGCTGCCCTCGCGGCTCAAGGGTTTCATGCCGTCAATGGTTTGGCCAATTACGTTCATCAGCCGGCCGCGCACCTGCTCGCCGGAGGGCATGGCTATGGGGGCGCCAAGCGATTTGACCGTCATGCCGCGCTGTAGCCCGTCGGTGCTGTCCATGGCAATGGTGCGCACGGTGTTTTCGCCCACGTGCTGCTGCACTTCGAGCACCAGTACGCTGCCATCGGGGCGCAGCACCTCCAACGCTTCGCGAATGGGAGGTAGCTCTTTGCGCTCGCCGCTTTTGCGCTCAAAGCGCACATCGACCACGGGCCCTATGACCTGCGTTACAAGGCCTGTTTGGAGTTCGCCAACTTTTGCTTCAGCCATGGCATGTATTTTGAATGGGATTTTTTAGTAAAGCAATAACGAAGGTAGTAAACTTTTTCGCATTGTGTTCAAATTTAAGCTTTGCTAACAAAAAGCCGAGGCGGAAAACCTCGGCTTTTTTTGATGAGTGGCTTAGCCTCTCAAAATTTACCCG
Organism: Prevotellaceae bacterium; assembly: GCA_031285695.1. GTDB lineage: Bacteria > Bacteroidota > Bacteroidia > Bacteroidales > UBA932 > JAITMY01. Next base: position 245 of record JAITVR010000192.1, on the reverse strand, counting down.
CTGCCGGAGATGTGCAAAAAATGGAGTCTGATTAGTCGCGCTTTGCGGCACACAATATCCCCCCTCCTTCCCCGTTATATTTGCTGAGCGGTTCCATTTGTCAATTTTTTGACTACGCTTTACCGCGTGCTGTTTTGTCGAAGTACGGACTGTTTTGCTACTTTCTTACTTTATGGACTTTACAAACCTTATAAACTTCCCTTGCTTTGCAAACTTTAAGACCAACTCCTTGGTGGTCTCAGAAG
>JAITVR010000069.1 GCA_031285695.1 Prevotellaceae bacterium | reverse complement strand
AAATTCCGAAAGTAATATTGATGTTAAAAAATTAAAGCAACTTTTTAATGATGTGCAATTACATTTTCCGACTGAATTAGGAAAACAATACGATGATTTGGAAAAGTTTAATATTGCCATATCAACAGAAAGACGAAAATATTTGCAGGAAAATTTGCAAGAATTGAAAATTGAACTTACAACAGTAGATGCGGAATTAAAACAGTTAGAAACCGATAAAAGCGAAAAACTTTCATTTTTGACAGAAAAAGATACTTATACAAAATTTAAAACATATCAAAAACAATTATCGGGATTGGAAGTCGAAATTGACAGGCTAAATGAAAAATTGAAATTGATTGATAAATCTGTTGGACTTGAAGAAAACATTAAAGTTATTAATGAGAAAGTTAATCGGTCTATTGTTGAAATTGAAGATGCTATAAACCAAAGAAAGCACGCAGAAATCAATAAAATATTTGATGGAATTTTGAAGGAAATTGTCAATCAAAATGCTGTTATTTCTATTAATCAAAATAAACAGGGCAATGTAGAGTTTTCTGCTGATTATGTTGATTTTGATTATAAAAACTTGACCTCTGAAGGAGAGGGAACTTCTTATAAGAAGTTACTTTGTATGGCGTTTGATTTATCCTTGCTTATCTATTATTCTCAAGGGGCATTCTTCAGATTTGTTTATCACGATGGAATAATTGAGGGCTTAGATAATCGCATAAAGGTTAGATTGTTAAATAAAATAAAATCTATATGCAATGACTATAATATCCAACATATTATTTCTTTGATTGATTCTGATATTCCAACTCAAAATGATGGCTCATTGTATCATTTTGATGATGCCGAAATATGTTTGCAATTAAATGATTTAGATGACGAAGGGAAATTATTTAAACAAAATTTTTAGTCAACGCTCTCAATGTAATTTAAGATTACTCAAAAAAAAGCAGTTCATAAAATATGAACTGCTTTTTTATCTAAAACTTGAAAATTCTTACTCCTTTCCTCCCTTTTCGCCCACAAACTTTTGCTCTTCGTTTTTAAACATTACGTTGAAGGTGGTGAGGCTGCCGTAAATGCGGGTGATGTACTGCTGCATTTCTATTTTATCCTCGTCGGTAAGCTTGTTGTGCGCGTTGATTTTTTGCTCAAGCACGCGCAGGCGGTCGCGGAGCATTACAATTTTGTGGAAAAATGTTTCGAGCGGAATTTCTTTTTCCTTCAGCGTGGTGTCGCTTGGGTAAAGTATCATGCGGCCGCCGTTCCACCGCTGCGCCATTTCTACCTTTTCGGTAATGTCGCTAAAGCGGTTGAGAATTTTCACCAAACTTTTTTCAATTTTTTCAAAGGTGGCCATGTCCGACGGCGTTTCCACCGCGTCCACCACCTTTAGGTCTTGGTAGCTGCGCCCAATAATTTTGGTGCCGTTTTCCCAAAATGTAATTTCGTACGCATCGGTGCGCACCTGAATGACTACGCCCTTGCCAAACTGCGGGTGCTCTACGCGCGAGCCAATGCCCAAAACTTCTTCCATAGTGTTTTTTTAGACAGGATTAACAAGATTTACAGGATATTTTTTACGTTAATCCTGTAAATCCTGTTGGAGTTTTTTCGTTATTACTTTACCAGCTGGTTGCGAATTTGCTCCACGGTGGTGCTTATCAGTATTGCCTGCTCTTCGCTAACCTTTTCTTTTACATCATCGTACTGGCGAATGATGGGCTCAAGCAGCTGGCGCATTTGGGCTACTTCGGGCGACTGGTCGTGCTTATCCAAAAGGCTTACGAGCGTGTTGAGCGACGACTTTTGGTTGGCTACAATTTGCAGCATGTCGGCGTTGTGCACGCTGGTGGTGGCCACCATGGTGGTAAGGTAAAGTCCTTCTACCCAAGTGCCTACAAGCACCAGCACCGAAATGTCGTCCTTGCCGTTGTTGATAAGAAAGTTGTACGTATCGTGAAACGACTGCGAAATGATGCTGATGAGCGAATCCTTGTTGTCGATGTTATTTTCGACATTGCGCGCCAGCTCGGTGTTGAAGTTGGTCGAAACCTGCAGGTCGTCCACCATTTTTTTCAGCACCTTCATGTAGTCCATCGTTTCCTGCTTCATGTTGTAGGTGGTAACGTAGGCCAAATCGGCGCCGTACACGCCCAAGTTCACGGCTTTATCGGCCTCCGTAAGGTAATTTTCGGCCTTAGCGGTGGCGTTGGTAATGCCAATAACGTAGGCTGCGCCCGAGCGGTTGATGAGGTTGGTAACCTCGTAGGCGGTGGGCAGCGGATAGTCAATCATGGCATCAAGCTGTTCGGCGGTGGTAAGCTGCGATTTTTTACCCGACCTGCCGCCGCAACCGGCAACAAGCATCAAGGCGGCCACCGCAAAGGTAGCGCAAAGCGTAAGGCTCAACTGTTTTGTTCTCATGGTAGTGAATGATTTTACGTAGTACAAAAAGAGCGAAATAAACCCTTAAAAGTAGAAAAAAGATTTGGCTCTGCAAAAAATAACGCCTAAAATTAGTACATTTGTAGATATGTTGTACCGTTTTTTTAAAAAAAATAGGCAATTTGCCCTGTTTTTCCTTGCGTTGCTTGCTTTGGGCTGCACCGAGGACTACACCTGCCCTATTCCCAACATCGACAGGTTTACGTTTAACGTTATTATGCCCATACATGAGCTGGAAACGGCAAAAACGCAGGGCAATGGGGGCTACAAAAAGCATGGCATTATAGTGTACCGCTTTCTTGATGCCGATGGCGATGTGCATGCCTTTGACGCTACCTGCGCCAACAGCGCGGAGTGCGTGGAAAATGGCGTGGTGGTTTTTGATGGCGTGGGAACGGTAACCGCCACCTGCCGGCGCTGCCGCTCGCAGTACTACCTGCGCGACGGAAAGCATTTACAGAAAAAGGTAATGCTGCGCCCCTACATTGTGCAGCACATTGCCAACACCATGGAGCAGTACCGCGTGAGCAACTACTAAAGTTTAAAAGTAGCTTGAATTGGTTTGAAAATAGCTTGACAATTGCTCAAGCGCACGAAGCACATTCAACAATTCAACAAAAAACAGTTCAACATAAAAATTATGGCTTCTTTTTTAAAAACCGGAAAGCCCAAAGGCTTTAACTTTGCGCCGCGCTACTACGATGAGCGCAAGGAAAACTTGGAGCAGCGCGTAGAGCGCATTAAAGCCGAAATGGGCATGGGCACTGCACCCGCCGGCGCAAGCATTCGCGGAGCGTTTCAAAATGCGCGGCATGCTAAGCCAAAAAATATATTTACGACCACGGGAGCAATGGGAAAAATGATTCGTCTGGTGTCGGTGCTGCTCATTGCCGCCATGCTGTACTTTGTTTTTCAGGCGGTGGGCGCCATCACAATGTTTTCGAAACAGCAAAAGGCAGCAGCGCCAACGGAAAGTATTGAATAATTTGCCATATTTTCATTTACCTTAAATGGTAAATGGTAAATGGTAAATGGTAAATGGTAAATTAATGCAGAATATTATTCAGCTTTTGCCCGATAGCGTGGCCAACCAAATTGCGGCGGGCGAAGTGGTGCAGCGGCCTGCATCGGTGGTAAAGGAGTTGGTGGAAAACGCGATAGATGCAGGCGCAAAATCGGTAAGCATAGTGATAAAAGATGCGGGGCGAACGCTGGTGCAGGTGGTGGACAACGGCTGCGGCATGAGCGAAGTTGATGCGCGGCTGGCCTTTGAGCGTCACGCCACCTCAAAAATTCGCGCGGCAAATGATTTGTTCAACCTACACACCTTCGGCTTTCGCGGCGAGGCGCTGGCCTCCATTGTTTCCATTGCCGAAGTGGAGGTAAAAACGCGCACCGCCAATGATGACGTAGGCACGCGGTTGATTATAAATGGCTCGGAGGTAAAAACACAGGAGCCTGCGAGCTGTCCGGTGGGCACATCGATTGCGGTAAAAAATTTGTTTTACAACGTTCCTGTGCGGCGCAAATTTTTGAAAACCGACGCCACGGAATTTCGCCATATAGAAAATGAGCTGAAGCGCGTAGCCCTTTGCCACCCTGAGGTTGCGCTTGCCTTGTACAAGGACGGCGAAAAAGTTTTTGACCTTTTGGCAACCAACTTAAAGCAGCGCATTGTGGCGCTTTTTGGCACCACAAAAGGTACAAAAGGCTTGATAGATGTGGAGGTAAAAACGCAGGTGGTGAGCTTGAGCGGCTTTGTTACAATCCCCGAAAACGCTACAAAGGAGCAGGATAAGCAGTACCTTTTTGTGAACGGACGATACTTTCAGAGCACGTATTTTCGCAGCGCCATAATGCGCGCCTACGAGCAGCTGCTGCCACAGGGAAGCTACCCCTCGTACTTCATTTACATGGAGGTGGAGCCCGAAAAAATTGACGTAAATATTCACCCCACCAAAACCGAAATTAAGTTTGAGGACGAGCAAATAATTTGGAAAATTTTGCACGCCGCCGTGCGCGAAAGCATTGGAAAATATGCGCTTGCGCCCACCTTTGATTTTGAAACTTCGGGCACGGTAAACATTCCGCTGCTGCGCCCCGACACGGTGGTAAGCGCGCCGCAAATTGCCGTTGACCCAAGCTACAATCCGTTCAACGAAAAGTCTTCCTCGCCAAAAAAATCACAGCAAAATCCGCGCGAGTGGCAAAAGTTGTACGACGATATTACGGCCCGGGAGCACCCGTTTTTTAAGGGCGAGGCGGAGGAAGAAAGCGTAATAATTTCCTCGAAAATAAACGAGGATGTGCGACATGCGACATGCGATTTTTCGCAAGTCGAGCAATCGCAAATCGCAGGTCAAGCTGTCGCAAATCGCTTTTTTCAGCTCAAGGCAAAATATATTCTTACGCCCGTAAAATCGGGGCTGATGGTGGTGGACCAAGCGCGTGCGCACCGCCGCGTATTGTATGAGCAGCTACTGCAACAAATTGAAAATTCCGCGCCCTCGCAGCAGGAGCTTTTTCCGCAGTCGGTGCAGTTTTCGCCTGCCGACCATGCGCTGCTTTTGAGCGTGCAGGAGGAATTGCTGCACATGGGATTGGAGCTGCGCGATTTTGGCGGAAACGCCGTGGTGGTGCAGGCTATGCCGGCGGCGGCTACAGAAAAAAATCCGAAGCTGCTGGTGGAGGAATTAGTTGCTTTGCTCAAGGCCGACGAAAAATCGCTGCGCGAAAATCACCGGCATGTACTTGCGGCGAGCATGGCGGCGAGCATGAGCATTGGTGCCGGAAAAGTGCTGAACGAGGAGGAAATGCAAAGCCTTGTAAATAATTTGCTCGCCTGTGCATCGCCCGACATTTGCCCCAACGGAAGACCAACCATGAACATTATTGCAACCGATGAGCTGGATAAACGATTTTTTAAATAATGGAGAATTAAAGACGAGGAAGATTGGGAAGTCTAAGAAGGTTAGGCAGCTTTTTTATTCCTAATCTTCTTAGACTTCTAAAACTTCCTTTCAATTATTCATTTTCAACTCTCAACTTTCAATTAAATTTATGCGAAACATTAGCCCTACCGTAAAAATCCTCATCATCGTCAACGTGGCGCTGCTGCTGCTTACCTCGCTGCTTGACCGACTGGGCCTTGATTTGACGCGCTACCTGGCGCTGTATTTTCCGGCATCGGAATACTTTTTTCCGCACCAGTTCGTTACGCACCTGTTTATGCACGGCGGTTGGGCGCACCTGTTTTTCAACATGTACGCGCTCTTTGTTTTTGGCACGGTGCTGGAGCGCGTGTGGGGGCAAAAACGCTTTTTGGTGTACTACCTTGTAACCGGCTTGGGCGCGGCGGCGCTGCACACGCTGGTAAATTGGTTCGAAATTTCAAAAATTCAGGAAGCCGCGGCAGGCGTTATCAACACGCTCACGCCCGATACCTTTTCGGCCTTTGTGAGCGAGTATTTTTCGGAAAAAGTAAACATAGACGCCATAGACGCTTTTGTGAGCCAGTGGGAAACGGCGGGCAGCAGCCCCCTATTTTTGGCGCAAGCCGAGGAAGTGATAAACAACTTGACCAACAGCGCCATGAACGTGCCCACGGTGGGCGCAAGCGGCGCCATTTTTGGCGTGCTGCTGGCCTTTGGCATGCTGTTTCCCAACACGCAGCTCATGCTGCTGTTTCCGCCCATGCCCATAAAAGCAAAGTGGATGGTCATTGGCTACGGCGTGCTGGAGCTGGCCTTGGGCTTTTACAACCCCGGCAGCAACGTGGCGCACTTTGCCCACGTGGGCGGCATGATTTTTGGCTTTTTCCTTATAAGGTATTGGCAAAAAAGCACGGGCAGCTTTTACTAAGCTTAAGCGCGCATGGCTAAATATAGTGCGCGCATACCTTCCAACCATGCGCGCATAGCAAAAAGGTAAGTTGACTTACCAAAAAGGTATGCGAGCAGGGTAAAAAGACATGCGAGGCACAGCCGGCGCTAACAGCTAACCATTAACAACTACACTTGCTCCCGTGCCCTGCTGCAGGCCTTGGTAGCGTAGCGAGGGCGAGGGAATGAATTTGCCTAAACCTAAGTTGCTCCACTTTTTGTCCACCGCTGCAATGGTTTCGGTGGCGGCGCACACCACGTTGGGCCAGGGGCGGGTAAAGCCGTTGCTGCCCTTGCGCTTGCCGGTGGCATCAACTATCAGCATGTTGTTTTCCATGCGGCAGTCGCGCGCAGGGTCCACGTTGTTGCCCAGCAGCCACACGCAGGTGGCGGTGTCGGCAAGGTTTACGTTGCCATCGAAAACTACTTGAATAAGGCAATTTTCGGCAGGGCTAAAGGAGTGGGTAAAGCGGAAGACAGTGTTCAGTGACCAGTTACCAGTGACAGGTGCCTGTGGGCTGTCATTGCGGGCTTGACCCGCAATCCCCCGCAAGAAACTG
>JAITVR010000053.1 GCA_031285695.1 Prevotellaceae bacterium | reverse complement strand
CCTAATAAACCAGCCCACAAAGGTGAGCAAAAAAACCGGCAGCACGCTGTTGATGCTAAAAAGAAAAGCTTCCAATTTAGTGATTAGTGATTAATGGTTAGTAAAAAAAGAGATAAAATGATAAAAGTGCTTCGCACGATAAAGAGATAAATTTTTACCACCTCATTTCAAACGCCTTTTTCGAGGTGCCATCGAAGCCAAGCGCGGCGTAAAATTCGTGCGCCTCGGCTCGGTTGTTGCCGCTTTGCAGCACCACCTTGTAGCAGCCCTGCTTTTTGGCGTGGGCTATGGCATTTTGCATAACGTTTTTTCCAAGGCCCATTCTTCGGTGCGCAGCGTCGGTAATTACGTTTTCAATAAAACCAATGGCGCTTCCGCCACGCGTTAAATTCGGAATAATGCAAAGGTAGCACGAGGCTAAAATTTTTCCGTCCTTGCGCGCCACAAAGTACTGTATATTTTGCCGCTTGATGTCCGCCCAAATGTTTTTGGCAGCAGCCTCGCTTGCCGCATCATCATTGGGGTTTAGCTGCTTATACAGCTCTAGCAACTCCGGCAGCTCATCGTCTTTTAACGTTCCGTATTCAATCATTTTATTGTAAATTCTATCAATTTATGTCGGCTCACAAACCCGCTTTTTTCAATAGTTTTTTGCGAGGCAATATTTTCTACCGCGCAGCCGCAGCTTTGTTTTAAATCGTTTTTTAGCGCAAAATTTCTCAAGTTCAAAATAATTTGTGCGCCCATTCCGCTTCCTCTTTTCAGTGGATTTACCCACACGCCCAAGTCGCAAAAAATCCAATCGGGGTTGGTTCGCAGCGCCATTCCGCAGCCAATAAATTCGTTGTTTTTGTAAAATTCAAAAACATTTTCGTGCCTGATAAATTCGTTTAGCTGCGCTTCCGTTTCAAATAATTCCTTTATCGAATCATCTTGATTGAGCAAAAATTTTACCGATGAAAGCGCTGATTTTTGCATTGTAATTTCCGCATCTTTTGCTACAAGCGGCGCAACGTAATCGCGGTACAGCACGCCAATAATTTTGTACAAAAAAGAGCTTTGCAAACAGCAGCTGAGCAAAAGTGCATCGAACGATTTGCAGTATATTTCGGTAATTGATAGCTCCTTTAAAACCTGCTGAAAAAAATCGTTGCTGCTCGAAATATATTTATCGGCAACATAAAATTCAAGCAAAACGCTATCGCTGTTTTTTATAGCGTAGCCAACAGTTTCCTCGCCCATATGCAGCAGGTAAAAGTCGGAATCCTTTACCATTATTTCTAAGAATAATTCTTGAAATTCGGGCAGTGAATTCAAATAATTCGCTCGCAGCTTTTTGATTTTATCAAATGTTGTTTTTACAATTTTCATTTCTTTTACTCATTATTCAGCTGCGCCTGCTTGTACTTGGGCAGCTTTTTTATTACCTCATCGGCCGAATGGCGAATTAGCTCCTCAATCAGCTCGTTGGGCACATCACTTTCCAGCGCAACCCAGCTCCACATAAGGGTTTTAAACTTGTCGGGCGTTACGCCCTTGTACTTTTCGCGCAGCGCAATGGTGCGCTCGGGCTCGCACTTTAGGTAGGCCCTAAACACGCCATCTTCGGGCGCAAGCGGAAGATATACAAACACCTTTTCCATTACTTTGCACACCATCACATTGCGGTTTTGTAAAGAAATGGATTCCTCCGCGCCTTTTACCAACAGGCAGTGCTTGCGAAATTCTTCAATGTTCATGGAATTTTTTTAAAGAGATAAATAGATAAATTTTATCTTGTAAATTGTCAAACGAGGATTAGCTTACCAACTTAATCAGCTCCTCATACGAAGTTACCACGTGGTCAGCCCACTTCAGCGCTTCGGGATTGTTGTATCGGTTAAACAGCACGCACTCAAACCCCGCCTCCTTGGCCGACTGTATGCCCACCGGCGAATCCTCCATAACGTAGCACTCGTGCGGTGCGTAGGGAATTAGCGGAAGGATTTTTGCGTAGCTCTTTTTGCCCTTGTCCTCCAATTCTTCGCGGGTAAATACCTCCGTAAAAGTTTTGTCAAGCCCAATGTGGCGCAGCAAAATATTGATGTTGTTGCGGTCGTTGGCGGTCGCCATTTTTACATCAAATTTTTGCGCAAGCGCGGTAATGCTTTCCACCGCCTGCGGATACACAAGGCAGTATTTATCTAAGTTTTGCTGATACTCCACGTTGCGTTCGGCGTAAATTTTGCAAATATCTTCTTCGCTCAGCTGCGGAAAGAATTTTTTGAGCGCAGCCGTGGTGTGCAAACCCACAAAATCTTCCATGCGGCAGCGCGCGCTCATGTCAATGCTGTGGCGGCGCGCAAGCAGGTTGGTAAGCATGGCGTAGCGCCCCGCTTCGGTGTCGGCCACTACGCCGTCAAAGTCAAAAATCAAACATTTTTTCATGGGTGTAAAGATAGTATTTTTTGCTAAAATCATTTGCACCCCCAACCCCCTAAAGGGGGCTGTAACCGCTTGCATTTGCAAACCACCGCGCGTTGTCATGCTGAGCCAGTCGAAAACTTACCGTCATTGCGAGCGGGTTTAGCGAAGCAATCTCACAATCGGGCTTGAGATTGCTTCCTCGCTCGTACCTCGCTCCTCGCAATGACGGTGTGGGTTGTCATGCTGAGCCTGTCGAAGTATGCGGCGTGGTTTTTTTCCAAAAATGCCCCCACATAAACCCTTCGACAGGCTCAGGGTGACAGCCCACGGCATACCCACTTCGGTTATAGCTCCCTTTAGGGGGTTGGGGGTAATTTTTCATCTTCAAAATTATTGTCGAAAACTATTTGC
>JAITVR010000026.1 GCA_031285695.1 Prevotellaceae bacterium | reverse complement strand
TACTCCACGCTCACTTTTACAGCGTCCTTGGCCTCGTTGAGCGTAACCACAATTCGCTTTTGCCCCTTGTGGTCGCTGCCTATGATGGCCTCGGAAATGCTATCTTCTAAGTGGTGCTGCAGGGCGCGCTTGAGCGGGCGGGCGCCGTAGTCGGCATCGTAGCCTTTTTCGGCTATAAAATCCTTGGCATCGGGGGCAATTTCGAGCAGGCAGTCTATTTTCGAGAGCCTTTCCACCAAACCTTTGAGCTCAATGTCGATAATTTTGAAAATATCCTCCTTGCTCAGCGTGTTGAATACAATGGTATCGTCAATGCGGTTCAAAAACTCGGGGCGGAAGGCTTTTTTGAGCGCCTTTTGTATAATGTCCTTGTTCTTTTCGCTTACATCTTTGGCCGTTTTTTGGGTGGTAAAGCCAATGCCCTCGCCAAAATCTTTTACCTCGCGCGAGCCAATGTTCGAGGTTATAATAATAATGGTGTTGCGAAAATCGACCGTGCGCCCAAGGCTGTCGGTTAGGCGACCTTCGTCTAAAACCTGTAAAAGCAGGTTGAAAACGTCGGGGTGCGCCTTTTCAATTTCGTCTAAAAGAACGACGGAGTAGGGGCGACGGCGCACTTTTTCGGTAAGTATGCCGCCTTCCTCGTAGCCCACGTAGCCCGGAGGCGCGCCTACGAGGCGGCTTACCGAGAATTTTTCCATGTACTCGCTCATGTCAATGCGAATAAGGTTGTCTTCGCTATCGAACAGGTATTTTGAAAGTACGTTGGCCAGCAAGGTTTTTCCCACGCCCGTTGGACCCAAAAAGATGAACGAGCCGATGGGGCGATTGGGGTCTTTGAGGCCAATGCGGTTGCGCTGAATGGCTTTTACCACTTTTTCCACCGCTTCGTCTTGACCAATTACGCTGCCGCGGAGCGAGTCGCCCATTTTGAGCAGGCGCTGTCCCTCGCCCTGCGCAATGCGCTGCACGGGCACGTTGGTCATCATGGCAACAACCTCGGCCACCTTATCCTCGTCCACCACCTCGCGGTTGATGGACTGCGCGCTCTGCCACTTTTTTTGCTCCTCCGTCATCTCGTCGGTCAGCACGCGCTCGCGGTCGCGGTGCGCCGCTGCCGATTCGAAGTTTTGCGCAGCAATGGCGGCTTTTTTATCCTCGGTAATTTGCGCCAGCTCCTTTTCTATTTCGGCTATGCGCTCAGGCACCTTTATTTGCGAAATGCGCACGCGCGCACCGGCTTCGTCCAAAGCGTCCACCGCCTTGTCGGGCAAAAATCGCTCGGTAATATACCGCTGCGTAAGCTGCACGCAGGCGCGAATGGCTTCGGGCGTGTAGCGCACGTTGTGGTGCTGCTCGTAGCGCTCCTTTATGTTGGTAAGAATTTCGATGGTTTCGTCCACGCTGGGCGGGTCCACCATAATGCGCTGAAAGCGGCGTTCGAGTGCGCCGTCTTTTTCAATGTACTCGCGGTACTCGTTAAGCGTAGTTGCGCCAATGCACTGTATGTTTCCGCGCGCTAAGGCAGGCTTCAGCATGTTGGCAGCATCAAGCGAGCCTGAAGCACCGCCTGCACCAACCATCGTATGAATTTCGTCGATAAAAAGTATGACGTTGGGATTTTTTTCGAGCTCGTTCAGAATAGATTTCATGCGCTCCTCAAACTGACCGCGGTACTTAGTGCCGGCTACAATTAAGCCCAAGTCGAGCGTAACAATGCGCTTGCCAAACAGCACGCGCGACACCTGCTTGCGCGCTATGCGAATGGCCAGGCCTTCCACAATGGCACTTTTGCCCACGCCGGGCTCGCCAATAAGAATTGGGTTGTTTTTTTTGCGGCGTGACAGAATTTGTGCCATTCTGTCAATTTCTTTTTCGCGACCAACTACAGGGTCAAGCTGATTTTTTTCGGCGGCGCGCGTTAAGTCCACGCCAAAGTTATCAATAACCGGCGTGCTGGAGCTGGCGGCCTTGTTGGCGTTGGCGTTTGTGGGCTGCTCGCTTTTTCCGGCGGTGTGCCCCGTATTTTCTTCCTCGTCCTCTTCGTCGGCCTCGGTACGGGCAATAACGGGCTGCTCGCCCTTCATCATGCGCTGCACGCCATTGTATGTAACTCCTTGTTTGTCAAGTAGTTGCGATGAAAAATCATTTTCATCGTTAAGAATGGCCAGCAGCAGGTGCACGGCATCCACCTCGTTGGATTTGAGGGCGCGCGCCTCCAAGTGCTGCATTTTTAGCGCACGCTCGCTCGACTTGAAAAGCGAGAGCGAATCTAAGTCGCCAACGCTGAGCGGTTCGCCGCCGCGCACGCCGTTTTCGAGCGTTTCCTTAAGTTTTGGAAGGTTGACTTTGAGTGCGTTGAGCACGTCGATGGCGGAGTTGTTGCCATCGCGCAGTATGCCCAGCAGCAGGTGCTCGGTGCCCACGGCGTGGTTGCCAAGGCGCACGGCCTCCTCGCGGCTGTAGCCAAGAATGTCCTGTAATTTTTGTGATGCGGTATTCATTGATTTTTTGCGCAGTGCGCGTTTTATTTTGTTTGAAGTTGTTTAATGCTTTGCGTTTGAAATCGTTTACTGTAAACGCGCAGCGCGCATCAAACAATGTTAAACAATTTTTAAACGATTTGAAACATCTCAACAAATCTCGTGCCTTTGCTTTCTTTCTGCCATTTTGGCATAAAACGGGGCGAAGGTACTGAATTTTTAAACATAAAAAAAGCTGCATTTTCGCGCTTTTTACTTATTTAATAGTGATTGTTGATAAGTTTAGGGGCAGCTAAAACCCTTTGCAACGATATTTTTTGTAATTTAGCATGCTTTTTTGGGGCTATTGTAACCTCGGTGGAGGAAAGTGAAGCGGAAATTTTATTTTGCGATGGATATAGTAAAGTTCAACGAAGTACAGGAAAAAATAATTTCCATACGAAACCAGAGCGTCCTTTTGGATAGCGATGTGGCTGTGCTGTGCGGCGTGGAGACAAAGCGCGTGAACGAGGCTGTGAAAAATAACCCTGAAAAATTTCCCGAAGGGTTTATTTTTGAGTTGCAAAATGCTGAAAAACAGCATGTGGTCGAAATTTTCGACCGGTTCAGTAAACTAAAACACTCCACTTCGCTGCCAGCTGCTTTTACCGAGCAAGGTCTGTATATGTTGGCTACCATTTTGAAAAGCGAAAAGGCAACGGACACAACCATTGCCATAGTGCAGGCGTTTGCCCAGCTGCGCGAGCTGTCGCGCATGGCTGCCGATATGGTAAAAACGCCGGAGGACACCAAAAAGCAAATGTCGTTCATGCAAAAAACTAACGAGCTGCTATCGGGCGTTATTACCAACGATTTAAAAACAACTGCCACCGAAACTACCTTTGAGTTTAACCTAATGTCGGCAGTAAAAATTAAGCATACCATTAAAAGAGAAGTAAAGTAATTTGAATTATGGCAGAGATTGAAGGCGAAAAGATTATTCCTGTAAACATTGAGGAGATTATGAAGTCATCGTACATCGACTACTCGATGTCGGTGATTGTGTCGCGCGCGCTACCCGATGTGCGCGATGGGCTGAAACCCGTGCACCGCCGCGTGCTGTTTGGCATGCTGGGCTTGGGGTTAACCTCAAGTTCTACCTACAAAAAATCGGCCAGAATTGTGGGCGATGTGATGGGTAAGTACCACCCGCACGGCGATAGCAGCGTGTACATGACCATGGTGCGCATGGCGCAGTGGTGGAGCCTGCGCTACATGCTGGTAGAGGGGCAAGGTAACTTTGGCTCACGCGATGGCGATGCCGTGGCGGCCATGCGTTACACCGAAGCGCGCCTGCGCAAAATTGCCGAGGAAATGCTTTTTGACATTGACAAAAACACGGTTGATTTTGCTCCTAACTTTGACGATAGCTTGCAGGAGCCAACCGTGCTTCCCGCCAAAGTTCCGATGCTGATAATCAACGGCTCGTCGGGCATTGCGGTGGGTATGGCCACCAACATGCCGCCGCACAACTTGGGCGAGGTGGTAAACGGCATTTGCGCCTACATTGACAACAACGACATTACCACCGATGAGCTGATGAAGCACATCACCGGTCCCGATTTCCCTACAGGCGGCACCATATATGGCGTGCAGGGCATTCGCGAAGCGTACGAAACGGGTAGGGGGCGCGTAGTTATTCGTGCCAAAACCGAAATTGAAATCAGCGACACGGGCCGCGAAACCATAGTAGTTACTGAGCTTCCGTACATGGTAAGTCCCGCCGCGCTGGTAGAAAAAATTGCGCATTTGGCCGAAGAAAAAATCGTGGACGGAATTTCGTATGTGAATGACGAAAGCGACCGTACAAACCTTACGCGCGTTGTTATAAAGCTCAAAAAAGATGCGGTAGCCAACGTGGTTTTGAACCACCTGTACAAGCACACCGAAATGCAGTCAAGCTTCTCCACCAACAGCATTGTGCTCGTTGACGGCAGGCCGCGCCAGCTCTCGCTAAAAGAGCAAATCAAGTACTTTGTAAGGCACCGCCACGAGGTGGTAGTGCGCCGCGCCAAATTCGATTTGAACAAGGCCGAAGAACGCCTGCACATTTTGGAAGGTTTGCTCAAAGCCATTGACCATATTGACGAGGTAATTGCCATTATTCGCGGCAGCAAAACGCCCGATGAAGCTATGGCTTCGCTCATGGAGCGTTTCCAGCTGAGCGACCTGCAAGCCCGCGC
>JAITVR010000010.1 GCA_031285695.1 Prevotellaceae bacterium | reverse complement strand
GAAAGCAGCTACGCCATTTCTTACAAAAATGATGGCATGCTGCGCCTGCCGAAGGATACGATTGGCGTGAGCGCGCCCTGCTACTTTGGGCTCAACCTGCGCGACCGCATGGATAACTCCAAAAGCATTTACGGCGTGCACCGCTGCGAAGTGCGCCTCAACGATTCGCTCATTTTTGCGTACAGCATGCATAAATTCAGCTTTGACGAAACGCGCTACGTCAACGCTATGCTCGATTTTGGCAGGTCGGCGAGCAAATTTTTGCGGCTGTACGTGGCGCCTGCCAACAAGCTGAGCATTTACCACGATGTAAAAAATCAGGGCGTAATTTCGCTGCGCAAAAACGAGGTAGCCAAGGTAAACATTACAATGAGGGACGATGTGGGCAATACTTCGCAGCTCAACTTTTGGGTAAAAAACACGGACAAGCCTGCAGGAAAAAAGCTGCGGCTGAGCAAAAATCAGCACTTAGCGCACTACAACGCAAGCAACACGTTTGAGGAAAATGGTTTCAAGGCATTTTTGCCTGCGGGCGCGCTGTACGAAAGCTGCATTTTTGAGGTGCAAACTTTAGGCACGGCCTACGGTAGCGCATCGCCGGTGTACCTGGTAAAGCAGCCGCTTACGCCGCCGCACCGCGCGGTAAGCATAAGCCTCAAGGCTAATGTTTCCGAGCGTTTGCGCAGCAAGGCGGTGGTTATTTGTATGGACAAGCGAGGCCGAAAAAGCGCGCTGAGCACCACCTACAAGGCGCCTTACTTTACCGCCAGCGCGCGCAGCTGGGGATACTTTTTTGTGGAGCTGGATATGGCTGCGCCGAAGATTACGCCGCTCAACTTCAAAAAAAATTCGCGCTTGGCAGCTGCGCAAACGCGAATTTCATTTAGGGTGAAAGATAACCTTAGCGGGTTAAAAAACTACGCCGGCTACGTGGACGGCGCGTGGGCGCTGTTTGACTACGACGAAAAAAACGACCTAATGACCTACGAAATCGACAGCACGCGCGTAGCCACCGGAAAGCAACACACGCTTAGCTTTACCGCTACCGATGGCGTGGGCAACGAGGCGGTATTTTCGTGCTCGTTGTTTTTTTAAGGTATTCTACCAAATTTCTCTTTTTAGTACTTAAAAACTTTTACCGTTTTACCTTTGCTCCTCAACAGGTAGAGGCCGGCAGGAAGGTTGCTCATATCCACCACTCCGCTATGCGAGCGCAGCAGCAAGGCGCCGACTAAGTCGTGCAGGAGCACCTCATCACCCGCTGCATGATTTTCGATATACAGCATTCCGTTGGTGGGATTGGGGTACACAATTAGCTCGTCAACGCTGAGCTTGGGTAGCTCAAGCGCGGTTTCAAAGGCACAGCGATTGGCATCGGTAACATGTACTTGATAGCTGCCCGCGGGCAAACTTCTTACAATAGCAGCGGTATCGCCATTTGACCAGCGGTAGGCGTAGCTGCCACTTCCGCCGGTGGCACTTAGCGCAACACTGTACCTTATTGTAGCGGGCTGAACTTTTGCCTGAATTTTCAGCGAGTCGGGTTGCTTTACAACCACGAGCGTATCAGCTGTGCAGCCAAAGGTGTCGCGCACTACGCAGCGGTACGTGCCTGCCGAAAGATTTTCAAACGCTGCTTTTTTCGCGCCTTCTGTTTTTCCGCAAAGATTATCGGCGCACCACAGCTCTATGCTTTTCACCGGTGCGTCGCCCTCTTTTACCGAGAATTTTATTGCGCCGTCATCGTAATTGTAGCAACTTGCATTTTGTACGGTGAAATTAGTAATTGCGGAGTGGCGATACTCGTGCAAAGTGGCCTCTGCTGTAGCACTACAGCCGTATGTGTCGGTTACGCGCACGCGGTAAACACCAACGTCCAGCGAGTCGCTCAGCACCTGATAGGGATTGCTGGTGCAATCTTCGTCATCATTGCTTGCGCTCCACGGCTTGCCGTTGTAGTGCCATTCGGCCTTGTAGCACTCGTTGCCTCCGCTGACGAGCGCAGCCACCAAGCCATTGTTGTAACCACAGGTGGGCTGCAGCATAAGCATGCTGTCGATGCGCAGCGGTTCGGGTTCTGTAACGGTTATGGAATCGAGCTGCACCACGCGGCACAGGTTTTTGCTATCCTGCAAATAAACGGCGTACCGCGCAGGCGGCAAGCCGAAGGCTGTATCGCTGCCGCTGCGCCATG
This sequence comes from Prevotellaceae bacterium, assembly GCA_031285695.1. Taxonomy (GTDB): domain Bacteria; phylum Bacteroidota; class Bacteroidia; order Bacteroidales; family UBA932; genus JAITMY01. The sequence continues at coordinate 2,791 of JAITVR010000010.1, read as the reverse complement.
CGCCATCGTTGAGCTTATAGCGGTAGCTGCCGCTTCCTCCGTAGAGATTTTCAAGCCAAATTTTCCCGTTGCTCAACCCATGGCAGGTTACGTGCTCCCTGCGAGGAAGCGCGATTACCTCTTCGGGCGAAATAAAGAAGGTATCTACCGCTTGCTCCAAGCTACGAATGAGGGTGAGATTGCCCAGCTGCTCCACCTTGCTGTCGCGCAGCAGCGCAGTAATTTCTGTTCTTCCCGAAGGCGAGGGCGCAAGCGTTCGCTTCCACACCTTGCCATAATCAAAGCCGCCGTTGTAGCTAACTTCTACACCTGCGGAGGAAGTAGAAAAACTTCCGGACTGCACGGCAAGGCCAACCGCAGCCGAATCGTAGGGGCAGCTCGGCTGCGCTATGCTCACGCGGTACTGCATAGCGTTGGCAGGTGCAATGTCTCCAACTTTTTCAGCATCGTTGCTTACAGAATTGTACACCTCCAGCGTGTAGCGTTGCGCGCTGCTAACCGCAAGGTTCAATTGCTTGCCGCTGCTAACAATACTGTCATTCTCATTCTTTAGCCTAAACTCGTAGCCGCTAAACAGCGCGTTACCAAAAATTTCATCGGTGCTAATGCGGCACTCGTTTTGGCGATAGCTGACACGCAATGTACCCCAAAATTCGGGAGCGGCCACCAGCACCGTATCGTGCAGCTGGCTGCTGCCGCTGACGGCGCGAATAGCGTACTTGCCTGCCTGCAAATTATTGGCTGCCACTGCGCCATTTTTTATGGCGTAATTTGTGCCATTTAGGTAGCACGCTGCACCTGCGGCAGCGTTGGCAAACTCCATGCGGAGGCTGCCTGTGCCCGAAAGCTTAGCGGCGTGCATAAGTTCAATGTTTTTTAGGGAAAAAATTTGAGAAGCCACCTCATAGCCATCATTTTTGCTATACGTTTTGCCGCCCTGCGCCACCGACACCTTGTACATTCCGGCAGGCAGGCCGTCTATTTTACATGTGCTGCTTGCTATCGTGCGGGTATATTTTGTGTGTGGTGCACTCAGCAACTCGGCGGTGTAAGCCACGCTGCCCGACAAGCCCTGCGTGGTAATGCTTAAGCTGCCGTTGGGCTGAAGCGAGGTTTGCGGCGCAGCAGCCACCGTGCTCACTCCCTTGCCTGCAATATGAATGTTGATGCTTGCGCTTTGGTTCCAATCGCGGTCAAAAAAGGTAACCAAGTTATCGCCAAACTGTAGGTTGCTGACGGTAATTTGGTCGCCGTTTTGGGACAGCGTTTGCTCGCCGTAGCGGTAGGGTGGCGTACCACCGCTTACAAGGCTTATGCGTGCTGTGCCGCCGCTGCCGGTGGTAGGCTGCGCTGTGATGGTGTAGGAGATGTTGGGCGTAGGCGGCGCGGTAAGGGTTACTGTAAGCGTTACAGGTACGCTCTTGTTCATGCGGCTTTGCGTAGTAGAAATAGCAACCTCGGCTACACAACCATCGGCATCTAACAGCTGCCATTGGTGAACGCCCAACGCAATATTGTTAGGAAGAAGAACGCGAGTACCCAACTGCTGCGCTATCCACTGCTCCCAACGGTAGCGTCTATACAACTCCTCCAACTCGGCTTTTGCGGCAGCTTGATTTATAAAAGATTTATACACACGCCCTGTGAGCTTATCCATGTACAGCATGATGTTGCCACTCGTTGAGTAGCCGATGTTAGTTGCCACTCGGCCGTTTACAATAGCGCTATCAGGATTTGTGCTATTGATGTGGGTATTGCCGCTGCCGGAAAGTATGCAACTCGCCATAAACGGGTTAATGCTGAATTGAAAATCGGCAGCGCTTGTAAGGTGCTCCATACGGTTGCGACCAAGCGCAAAATAGTTAAAGCGACTGCCATACTTTTGGCGCAGCACAGCCTTACGGCTTGATACCGCATGCAGGCTTACCTCGCTACACCCCTCGGCGCCACACTCCATAAAAAAGCTGCGGTAGCTTATAGCGGGAGTGTTTGGGCTGTCAATATTTTTTTTCAGCACCTTGTACAAATCTGCGCTGCCATACTTTCCGGAAAATTGCAGGTAGTGCACATCGTTGTTATCATCGGCAAAGGCTTGCTGAAGGCAGGGAGTGGCGGAGGGATTTTGCACGTTTGCCGCAAACACCCATTCCTTTGCCCCGACAGCGGTAATTTGTACGCTATAAATATTTGCACCACTCAAAAACACGTACTCCCAATTACCCGCTGCATTTTTTGCAAAGCGCTTGGGTGCTTCCATGTTAGCTGCAATGCACGTTCTTTTTGACGAGAGCCGTTTTTCGGCAGGGCTTGCTACCGAGGCGTAAAACAGGCCTGTATTACCCGTTTTTTGGTAAACGCAGTACGCGCCATCGGGCGACACCTCAACGCTGCTAACGGAGGTGCCAGGCAGCAGCTCTTGGGTAGCAGTAATTCTTACTCCATGCAGTGAAGCCTTATACAAGCGGCTATTTTGAATGTACAGCATAAAGGAGCCATCTTTAGGTGCGGCCAGCTGCTCCACCTTTTCGGCCAATACCGTCCCCTGCTGCATGCTGAAAAAATCCTGCTTAGCAGCAGCGTTATTGAGGTATTGATTGTAAAAGTTATCAAACTCCTGCCTAAAGGCGGCTTGGTGTTCCGGCGGCAGCATATCAAACGTTGCGCCCACGGGCTCATAAATGGTAGCTACCACCTTGTCGGGGTTAGCAGCCTCCACTATTTTGTACGGCGCGCGGTGGTGGCTCCCGTAGTCGGGGTCATTAATGTCAAGCATTACAAATTTCTCCGTGGT
>JAITVR010000124.1 GCA_031285695.1 Prevotellaceae bacterium | reverse complement strand
GTATTTTTGCTCGTGCACATGGGCATTAACCTTGCGGCTGTGGCTTCGGAAGAGGCGTACAACACCGCCTGCCACTTTATGGATACCAATATTTTAATTCAAATTATGGTGCCGGTGCTGGCGCTGGGCTTCGTTATTCACATTGCATACGCCGGAATTCTTACGCGGCACAACATGAAGGCGCGCCCCGTAAAGTACGCCGTGGGCAACAAAACCGAGGCCACTTTTGCCTCGCGCAACATGTTTGTGCTGGGCTTGATTGTGCTTGGATTTTTGGCGGTGCACCTCAGCCACTTTTGGGCAAAAATGCAGCTGCCGCACTTTCTTGGCGAACAAGGAACTGAAAACCCCTATTTGTTGGTAAAAACTACGCTCGAAAATCCCATCGTTGCAGTCGTTTACTTGGTGTGGGTGTGGGCCTTGTGGTTTCACCTCACGCACGGTTTTTGGAGCGCATTTCAAACCATTGGCGCAAGCAACCAAAAGTGGATTCCGCGCCTCAAAGTAGCCTCGTACCTCTACGCAACCCTTATTGCAGTTGGGTTTACGGTAGTGGTGCTGTGGTTTGTGCTTGGGCTTGCAAAATAGAAGAAGAAGTTGAAGAAGATTAGGAAGTCTATGAAGATTAAGAAGGTGTGAAGGCAAAAATTCCTAAACTTCTTAGACTTCTTAAACTTCTCCAAAAAATATGTACGTTTTTTTATAAAGACAAAAAGAATATGGCTGAAAAACTGATTTCAAAAACCCCCGAAGGACCACTTGCCGAAAAGTGGACGCGCCACAAGGCAAATATTCGCGTGGTGAGCCCCGCCAACAAGCGCAAACTCGATGTTATTGTTATCGGCACAGGCTTGGGCGGTGCAAGCGCTGCTGCGGCTTTGGGCGAGCTAGGCTACAACGTAAAGGTGTTTTGCATTAGCGACTCGCCGCGCCGCGCGCACTCCATTGCTGCGCAGGGCGGCATCAACGCTGCCAAAAACTACCAAAACGACAACGACTCGGTTTATCGCCTATTCTACGATACCATTAAGGGTGGTGACTACCGCGCTCGCGAATCGAACGTTTATCGCTTGGCGGAGGTGAGCAACCTCATTATTGACCAATGCGTGGCGCAGGGCGTACCTTTTGCACGCGACTACGGTGGGCTGCTGGACAACCGCTCCTTTGGTGGCGCGCAGGTAAGCCGCACTTTTTACGCTCGCGGTCAAACCGGACAGCAGCTGCTGCTGGGCGCCTACGCTGCGCTCAACCGCGCAATTTCTAAAGGACAGGTAAAATCATTTCCGCGACACGAAATGTTGGACGTGGTTACCATCAACGGCGAGGCGAAGGGCATCATTGCGCGCAACTTGGTTACCGGCGAAGTGGAGCGACACGGAGCGCACGCGGTGGTAATTGCCAGCGGCGGTTACGGCAACGTATTTTTCCTTTCGACCAACGCCATGAATAGCAATGGCAGCGCGGCGTGGCAAGCCTACAAGCGCGGTGCCATGTTCGGCAACCCCTGCTTTGCGCAAATTCACCCCACCTGCATTCCGGTGCACGGCGAGCAGCAATCGAAGCTTACGCTGATGAGCGAATCGCTGCGTAACGATGGGCGCATTTGGGTTCCCAAAAAGAAAGAAGATGTAGAAAAGCTGCGCAAAAAGCAAATCAAAGCTTCGCAAATTGCGGAGGAAGACCGCGACTACTACTTGGAGCGGCGCTACCCTGCCTTCGGCAACCTGGTGCCGCGCGACGTAGCTTCGCGCGCCGCAAAGGAGCGCTGCGATGCAGGCTTCGGCGTGAACGAAACAGGCTTGGCAGTGTTCCTCGATTTCTCAACCGCCATCAAGCGTTTGGGCAAAAAAGTAATTGAGGAAAGGTACGGCAACCTGTTCCAGATGTACGAAAAAATTGTGGACGTAAATCCTTACGATGAACCGATGATGATTTACCCCGCCATTCACTACACCATGGGCGGACTTTGGGTGGACTACAACTTGATGACCACCGTGCCCGGCTTGTACGCCATTGGCGAGGCCAACTTCAGCGACCACGGCGGCAACCGCCTTGGCGCCTCGGCACTTATGCAGGGCTTGGCTGACGGATACTTCGTTTTGCCTTACACCATCGGCGATTATTTGGCAAACAAAATTCAGGAAAAAAAGGTGGACACCAGCGCTCCCGAATTTGAAGCTGCCGAAAAGAAGGCGAAGGAAAAAATTGACTTTCTTCTCAACATAAAAGGTTCGCAACCAGTGGATTACTTCCATAAAAAGTTGGGCAAAATTATGTGGGACGAGGTGGGCATGGCGCGCAACGAAGCGGGTTTGAAGAAAGCGATTGAGGAAATCCGAAAAATTCGCGACGAGTTTTGGCACGATGTTTTTGTGCCCAACACAAAAGACGAATTTAACCAAGAGCTGGAGAAAGCCTTGCGCGTAGCAGACTTCCTCGAAATGGGCGAGCTGATGGCTATGGACGCGCTCAACCGCAAGGAGTCGTGCGGCGGACACCTGCGCGAAGAAATGCAAACCGAAGAAGGCGAGGCCAAGCGCGACGACGACAAGTACATGTACGTTTCGGCATGGGAGTACGCCGGGCGCGATAAGGAGCCGGTGCTCAACAAGGAACCGCTGAACTACGAGTTTACAAAAGTGGCAACAAGAAATTACAAGGATTGATTATTTATGATTGACGATTTATGATTTTTTGTTTGCCCACGGCATTCTCTTAATTAATTAAATCATCAATCGTAAATAATAAATCGAAACATGAATAAGGAAGAGCTGAAAAATAGAACAAAAGCATTTGCTCATCGTTGCGTAAAGTTAGCTTGTAGCTTACCCGATAATACGTTGGGAAAACATGTTCGGGGACAACTTATTCGAGCATCGACATCGGTAGCGGCCAACTATAGAGCGGCATGGTGTAGCACAATCAAAAGCCGCTTTTGTTGCAAAGTTAAGCATTGTTATAGAAGAAGCTGATGAGGTGGAATTTTGGTTAGAATTTATTGAAGAGGAAAATCTTATTTTAGCAACAAAATTAACTCCGCTTCGACAGGAGGCAAACGAGCTTACATCTATCTTTATATCGGCGAGAAAAACAACGCAAGCAAACAAGAAATCATAAATCATCATTCATAAATCATAAATTATGAACTTAACGCTTAAAGTTTGGCGCCAAGCCAACGCAAAGGCTAAAGGCGCATTTGAAACATACAAAGTCGGCAACATTTCGCCCGACTCGTCTTTTCTTGAAATGATAGACATTCTCAACGAGCAGCTGGTTCGTGAGGGAAAAGATGCGGTGGCGGTGAATAAAGGCTGTCGCGGTCCGGTGGCGTTTGACCACGACTGCCGCGAGGGCATTTGCGGCATGTGCTCGCTGTACATCAACGGTCGCGCGCACGGCCCCGACGACGATATTACCACCTGCCAGCTGCACATGCGCAAGTTTAAGGACGGCGATACCATTACCATTGAACCTTGGCGCAGCGCGGGTTTCCCGGTGGTGAAGGACTTGGTGGTGGACCGCGGCGCCTTCGACAAAATTTTGCAAGCCGGCGGATTTGTGTCGGTAAATACCGGCGGCGTGCCCGATGGCAACGCTATTCCTATTGCTAAAGAAAAATCGGATGAAAGCATGGATGCCGCTGCCTGCGTGGGTTGCGGAGCCTGCGTAGCTACCTGCAAAAACGGCTCAGCAATGCTGTTTGTGGCTGCTCGCGTTAGTTCGCTAGCCCTTTTACCCCAAGGTAAAATTGAGGCTGCACGCCGTGCAAAAGCAATGGTGGCAAAGATGGACGAACTCGGTTTTGGTGCCTGCACCAACACCCAAGCCTGCGAGGCCGAATGCCCCAAAGGTATTTCAATTGGGCATATTGCTCGACTGAACCGCGAGTTTTTGTTGGCCAAAGTACAGGACTAATTTTAATAAACCTT
>JAITVR010000064.1 GCA_031285695.1 Prevotellaceae bacterium | reverse complement strand
ATATCCGCCCAAAAAGAACAAAATAAAGCAAACGCCTATCCACGAAAAGTTAAAGCCCTGGAGGTAGGCCATTACGTTGCCCAAGTCGCTTGCAGGCAAAGCCGCCATTTGCTCAGCGGGAATATTGGGCGATAAGGCGTTTACCGAAAGGTTGGAAACATCTAAAAATGCGCCAAAAATGCTAATGAGCGCCAAGGTAAGCACAATCCACAGCGCAAACTGTAGCAAGCCAACTAAGGCCACGCCCACAATTTTTCCCATCATTAGCTGAAAAGGCTTTACGCTCGACACAATTACTTCGACAATGCGGTTGACTTTTTCCTCAATTACGCCGCGCATTACCATGCTGCCAAACATAAAAATGAACATGTAGGTCAAAATGGCCGCCGCGTACGAAATGCCCATGGCCACGCCCACGTGCGTTTTTTGCTCGCGCCCGGCGTCGTCCCACTTCACGGTTTGCGCCGCAAGCTTGGTGCGCGTGTCCTGCACAATTTGGCTGAGCCCTGCAATGTGGTAGGCCTGCAACTTGCGCTGCTCCACTTCGCTCGAAAGTTGCTGTAGAACATCCTGTTGCACTTCAAGTCCCACCTGCTTGGTGGAGTAAAATTTTACTTCGCTCGGCTCGCTGTTTGCACCCAAGGCGCCAATGTGCAGCAGCGCGTAGTAATCTTTTTCCTTAAAAAACTTTTGGGCGCTATCTACGCTCACGCTTTGCAAAAAATCGTAGCGCAGCACAGGGCTCGACACCAGCACCGAGTCAAACGAGCGGCTGTCGTCCACCACCGCCAGCACCTTTACCTCGTCGTCCTTGAGGCCCATAATGTAGGTGGGCACGGTTACGAGCAGCGCCATGAGCAGCGGCGCCAGCAGCGTAAGCACAAAAAACGATTTTTTGCGCACCCGCACCGAAAACTCGCGGCGCGCCACCAACCAAATTTTATTCATTGCTTAAAAAAATCCAAATTACCAACTTAAAATCCTATTCTTGGGCGAGGCTTGCTTTCGTTTTCCTTCTTTTTACTGAGCCAAGTAATAAGAAATTCATAAATCTCGCCCATCTTTGCATCTACCTCTACATCAAGATTATTTATTTGCCTCATTAGCTCCTCTTTTACCTCGTCCAACTCCTTTTTATTTACTGGTCGATGCACCGCATAACCCTTTAGTAAATATTCTTTTAGCACTTTAGTAGCCCAAATGCGAAACTGCGTACCTCGCTGTGATTTAACGCGATAACCAATAGAAATAATAACGTTAAGGTTGTAGCATTTTACAGGTTTATCGGAGTTTGCAATGTGCAAAATTTGCACATTGCTTTTTTCCTCCAACTCTTTTTCCTTAAAAATATTTGCAATGTGCTTAGTTATAACGGTTCTATCTTTTTGAAACAATTCTGACATTTGGGCTTGGGTTAGCCACACGGTTTCGTCCTCCATCAAAACTTGAAAGTTATCCAAACCATCAATTGAATATTTAACTAACTCTCCCATAAAATTTTATAAAATAATTGTTCACTACTTATTAGTTTTCCTTACCGCTTCTATAAAAATATCGTGCATGGTGGGCTTTAGCTCCGCAAAACGCTCCACTTTTACAAGAGGTAAAATTTTGTTTAGCAAAAAGTTAGCATCTTCATTACCTTGCATTTTTAGCGTGGCAACTTGAATATCTCCCTCTTTTTTTATGTTTTCTACCGAAAATTCAGGCATGATAGATTTTGTAAGTTGCTCGCTATTACCGCTAAAACACAGCTCGTAAAAATGCTCGGAGTGGCTGCTTCGCACCTCGTCCAGCGTGCCGTGCAGCACGCAATTCCCTTGATTGATAAGTGCTAATGAGCTGCACAATTCTTCTACCGAAGCCATGTTGTGCGTCGAAAAAATGATGGTTGAACCCTTATCGCGCAGCGCAAGTATTTCATTTTTAAGCATGTCGGCATTCAGCGGGTCAAAACCGCTAAAAGGCTCGTCAAATATCAGCAGCTCAGGCTCATGCAGCACCGTAACGGCAAACTGCACCTTTTGCGCCATGCCCTTCGAGAGCTCTTCCACTTTTTTGTTCCACCACGGCATTATATTAAGCCTTTCAAACCAATACTTTAGCCGCTTGGTAGCCTCCGCATGCGAAAGCCCTTTTAGCTGCGCCAAGTACAAAGCCTGCTCGCCCACCTTCATTTTTTTGTACAGCCCGCGCTCCTCGGGCAGGTAGCCGATGTTGTACACATCATTAGCGTGTAACTTTTTATCGTTTAAGTAAATAGCGCCACTATCGGGTGCCGTTATTTGGTTGATAATGCGAATGAGCGTAGTTTTGCCCGCTCCATTTGGCCCCAGCAAGCCAAAAATGCTGCCACGCGGAACGTTGATGCTCACACCGTTAAGCGCGCGGTGGTGGGCAAACTGCTTTACCACATTTTCGGCGCGAAGAATAAAGTCCGTCATTAGCTGATTATTACGTTCAATTTTTGAATTTTGAATCACTGAATTCGCTATTTCGTACAAAAGTACTAATTTTGCGCTAAAATACCATGATACCACACATTCACATAGCCGACTACAGCTACGATTTGCCCGATGAGCGCATCGCAAAACACCCTTTGCCACAGCGCGATACATCAAAATTATTAGTTTGGCAAGAGGGTAAAATAGTCGAAAAAGTTTTTACCGACCTGCCATCGCTGCTGCCGCAGGGCACGCTTTTGGTATTTAACAACACAAAGGTGATTCCCGCGCGGCTTATTTTCAAAAAACCATCGGGAGCAACGCTTGAAGTGTTTTGCTTAGAACCTTACGAACCAATAGACTACCAACTTTCACTTACAGCAAAAGTTGAATGCAGCTGGCGCTGCTTGGTGGGCAACCTCAAGCGATGGAAGGGCGAAACTTTGCAACACTCTTTCACATTTGAAAATAATCAATATACGCTATCCGCCAATAGGTTGAAAGATGAAAATAACGAGGTGGTGGTCAAATTTAGCTGGAATTGCCCCGAGCTAAACTTTGCTCAAGTGCTCGAAATTTGCGGCGCTTTGCCCATTCCACCTTACCTAAACAGAAAAACAGAACAATCTGATTATGAACGCTATCAAACCGTTTACTCAAAGTATAAAGGCTCGGTGGCAGCGCCTACAGCAGGACTTCACTTTACCTCAAACGTATTAAATTCACTGAATAACAATGGAATAAAAGCAGCTGAGCTAACGCTTCATGTAGGTGCGGGAACTTTTAAACCTGTAAAAACCAACACGATAGACGAACATGAAATGCACGCAGAACACTTTACGGTAAGCCTTATAACTTTAGAGGAATTACTAAATAATGCTAATAAAATAGTCGCAGTAGGTACCACCTCAGTTCGAACGCTTGAAAGCATATATTGGATTGGGTATAATTTGCTAAAAACAGGAAAATTAGAAACTCATATAACTCAGTGGATACCGTATGAAAGTAGTGATGGTGTGCCCTTTTCTGAAGCTGTTAA
>JAITVR010000031.1 GCA_031285695.1 Prevotellaceae bacterium | reverse complement strand
CTGCGGCTGGTTGGGAGTATTGGTAGATAAATTTGCGCCGCCACAACCCGGCGGCGAAACCTTAGGCATGGCAATTTGGTTGGTGCTACCCTTGCTCACCACCATTGCGCTGCGTTTTTTTGCAGGCGATGGTTGGAAAGATTTGGGTTGGAAGCTTAACCTCAAGGGAAATGCGAAGTGGTACGCCGCTGCGCTGCTTATTTATCCGCTGGTAACGGCAGTTGTGCTTGCGCTCGGAAAAATGTTGGGTTGGATAAGCTTTTCAAGCTTCGATGCGGAGGCTTACGCGGTGGGATTTGTGGCGGCCTTGCTGCCCAACTTGGTAAAAAATTTCTTTGAAGAATCCGTTTGGCGCGGCTACCTTACTGCAAAGTTGCTGAAAACAAAAATCAAGGATGGGTGGCTGTACCTCATTGTTGGCGGCGTGTGGAGCGTATGGCATTTGCCGTACTACCTGCACTTTTTGCCGCAGGCGGATATGTACCTGATTTTACCTGTGGAGCGGTTGACCTTTGCCATTGTTGCCATTGCCTCCATGATTTGCTGGACGGTGATGTTTGTTGAATTATATCGTTTAACAAAATCCATTTGGTCGGTGGTGCTGCTGCACGTAGTTGAGGATTCGCTGATAAACCACCTCATCATTGATGGGCACGTTGCCATTGCTGCGGGCAAAGAAATTTGGATTTCGCCCATTGCAGGCATCATTACCTCGCTCCTATACTTGGGTATTGGCATGTGGCTTCGCCAAAGGAGAGTGGGGAGTAAAATGTAAGTTACACATTGAACGACAAATTATCAAAACTTGCATTTTTTACAAGTTTTGATAATTTTCTACTTGTTTTCTCAAAAAACGAGGGTAGTTTTTACCTCTATGTTTTGAACGAGGGTAATTTTTTTGTATATTTGCCCTCGTTGTCAAAGCGAGGGCAAAATTTACACCCGAAAAACATGCATAAATTTAATTGCAAAACTCCGTATAACGACTTGCCGCTACTACCTCCCAAAGCCGATGTTGAAACGAAAAACATACTTCGTAAAGCCATTTCGGCAGGCAGGGCTTTGGCTCTGCTGAATGGGGCTTTGCAAAATTTGCCGAATCCTACGCTGTTTTTAGATACCATTTACTTGCAAGAGGCAAAAGCAAGCTCGGAGGTGGAAAATATCATTACTACCAACGACGAGCTTTACCAATCGTTGGTGGCGGACAGAAAAATTGAAAATGCCGCCACAAAAGAAGTGTTGAGCTACAAAGAAGCACTTTGGTTGGGCTTGGAAGGACTGAAAACCAAGCCTTTTATCACTACCAATCTTTGCATCAAAATTGTTCAGTGCATTAAGCAAAACAGCGCATCCATTCGAGCTACACCCGGAACAACGTTGAGCACGCCGCAGGGCGAAGTAATTTATACGCCGCCAAGTGGAGAAAGCGTTATTCGTGAAAAGTTGGCAAATCTGGAAACATTTATCAACGAGGATAACGGAGCTGACGCTTTGATTAAGATGGCGTTGATGCACTACCAATTTGAGGCAATACACCCGTTTGCAGATGGAAACGGACGAACAGGAAGAATCTTGCTGCTGCTATACCTCAAAAAATCGGGCTTGCTGGACATTCCTGCTATTTATCTGAGCGAATATATTATCAAAAATAAAGCCACGTACTATCAAAAATTGCGAGGCATAACCGAACGGAACGAATGGGAACCTTACATTTTGTACATGTTGGATATGATTGAGGAAACTTCTGCAAGAGGTTTAAAACGGCTGAATAAAATTATAACAGCCATGAACAAAACCGCCGAAGAAATCAAAAAGGTGCTCCCAAAAGTTTACTCCAAAGACTTGATAGAAATTTTGTTTCGCCTGCCCTACACCAAGCGCCAACATTTGATTGACGAGGGTATCGGAAATCCTAAAACTGTTGGAAGCTACCTGATAGCCTTAGAGGAAAATGGATTTTTAAAATCGGTAAAAGTAGGGAAAGAAAAATTATACCTTAATCAGCAACTACTAAAAATTTTGGAAGCATAATGACCTCACAAACCGCCATACAGCTGCTGCAAAAATTAATTGCAACGCCTTCCGTTTCGCGTGAAGAAAGCGCTACCGCACAAATTATTTTTGATTTTTTGCAGGAGCAGGGAGTTGCGCCCAAGCGACACTTGAACAACGTTTTTTCGTTTTGCGAAAGCTACGATGCCGCAAAGCCCACGCTGCTGCTCTGCTCGCACCACGACACCGTGCGCCCTGCTGCCGGCTACACGCGCAACCCTTACGCGCCAAGCGTTGAGGACGGAAAGCTGTACGGCTTGGGCAGCAACGATGCCGGGGCTTCGGTAGTGTCGCTCATTGCTGCGTACTGCAATTTTTACAAAAAACAATTGCCGTATAACTTAGCGCTGGCAATAGTTGCCGAGGAGGAAGTGCAGGGACCAAACGGCGTGGAAAGCATAAAACCGCTGCTCGGAAAAATTGACTGCGCCATTGTGGGCGAGCCTACGCAAATGCAGGCTGCCGTGGGCGAGCGCGGGCTCATGGTGCTCGACTGCACAGCGCACGGCAAGCAGGGGCACGCCGCGCGCAGCGAGGGCGACAACGCGCTGTACCGCGCCGTAGATGCCATTGAGTGGTTTCGCACGTTTACGTTTCCAAAAAAATCGGAGCGCATGGGCGAGGTAAAAATGACCGCCACCATGATACAGTGCGGCACGCAACACAACGTTGTGCCTGCTGAGTGCAAGTTTGTGGTGGACGTGCGCCCCACCGATGCGTACGACAACCAAGAAATTGTGGACATCATTCGCGCCAACGTGCCGTGTGATGTGCAGCCGCGCTCTACGCGCCTTCGTGCCTCAAGCATTGCCGATGAGCACCCCTTAGTTATTGCCGCAAAAAAATTGGGGCGAGAAACCTACGTATCGCCCACCACGAGCGACATTGCGCTGCTCAAGCTGCCCTCGCTCAAAATGGGGCCGGGCGATTCGGCACGCTCGCACTCCGCCGATGAATACATTTGCATAAGCGAGGTGGAGGAGGCAATTGAGATTTATGGAAAATTATTTGAAAGTTTAACCTTGTAACATTACCCCCAACCCCCTAAAGGGGGCTATAACAGACTGCGTATGCCACCTGTTGTCATTCTGAGCGAAGCGCAGCGAAGTCGAAGAATCTCAAGTTAGAATAGTGCAAACTTGAGATGTTTCGCTTCGCTCAACATGACAAATGTATAATGGTTTCCTAACTCGCTATAGCTATAGCCCCCTTTAGGAGAGGTAAAAAAATCATGCTCTCCATTTCCAACCTCTCCATATCCTTCGGTGCGCGACCTGTTGTAAAAAACATTTCGCTTACCATTGAGCGCGGGCAAACCTTAGGTTTGGTGGGCGAATCGGGCTCGGGCAAAAGCATGACCTCGCTTGCCGTGATGGGCTTGCTGCCAAAGGGCGCAAGCGCGCAAGGCGAAATTATTTTCAACGAAAAAAAGCTACTTTCGCT
>JAITVR010000030.1 GCA_031285695.1 Prevotellaceae bacterium | reverse complement strand
CATTCGCAAAACAGCTGTTGGCTAACTTTCAGCAACGCCTGCAAGCCTACAACTACAACCAAAGCCAGCTTAAAGGCAAAACAATCTACATAAACAAAACCGATGCTGACTCGCAGGCAGAAATGACAAAAGCTGAGGAAAGCGGCGTATTCCGTTTTGTGGACGAAGATGCTATTGCCGATGTGATAAAAAATAAGGAAGCAAATGCTGCCATTGGCTTTTGCGTAACACCGCAGGGTGCTGAAAAAGGTGCCTACGGCTACAAAATGGTAATGGGCACCGACGGTTCATTATACTACTACTACTACGAAAGCAGACCCAAAAACTTCCTGTTCAAAAAGAACGACTTTGACATGATAGTTAAGAATGCAAAATAATGAAGAAAGAATAAAGACAAAAAGAACAAGGACAAAGGCAGTCCTTGTTCTTTTTGTCTTTACATCTTTTGTCTTGTAAACTCATAAACTTGTAAACTGTAAACCAACAAATGGCTGACGAGAAAATAATTTTTTCGATGAATGGCGTGGGGAAAATCCTTCCGCACAACAACAAGCAAATTCTAAAGGACATCTACCTCTCGTTTTTTTACGGGGCAAAAATCGGCATCATAGGCCTCAACGGCAGCGGAAAATCAACGCTGATGAAGATTATTGCCGGCATAGAAAAATCGTACAAGGGCGATGTGGTGTGGGCGCCGGGTTACACCGTGGGCTACCTGGAGCAAGAGCCGCAGCTGGACGAAAACGCCACCGTGCGCGAAGTGGTGCAGCAGGGCGTGCAGGAAATTGTGGATTTGCTCAAGGAGTACGAGGAGGTAAACAACAAGTTTGCCGAGCCCATGAGCGATGATGAAATGACCAAGCTCATTGAGCGGCAGGGCGAGCTGACCGAAAAAATTGAGCAGGTGGGCGGCTGGGAAATCGACAGCAAGTTGGAGCGCGCCATGGACGCGCTGCGCTGCCCCGACCCCGAGGCGGTGGTAAAAAATCTTTCGGGGGGCGAAAAACGCCGCGTAGCCTTATGCCGTCTGCTGCTGCGCGAGCCCGATGTTTTACTCTTAGACGAACCTACCAACCACCTCGACGCCGAAAGCATTTTGTGGTTGGAGCAGCATTTACAACAATATAAAGGCACGGTAATTGCCGTAACGCACGACCGCTACTTTTTGGACAACGTAGCCGGTTGGATTTTGGAGCTCGACCGTGGCGAGGGCATACCTTGGAAGGGCAACTATTCTTCTTGGTTGGAGCAAAAATCGAAGCGCTTGGAGCAGGAGGAAAAGCAGGAGAGCAAGCGCCGCAAAACGCTGGAGCGCGAGCTGGAGTGGGTGCGCATGAACCCCAAGGCGCGGCAAGCAAAATCGAAGGCGCGCTTGGCGGCCTACGACAAAATGCTGAACGAGGACAGCAAGCAGAAGGAGGAAAAGCTCGAAATATTTATCCCGAACGGTCCGCGCCTGGGCGACAAGGTAATTGAGGCGCACGGCGTGAGCAAAGCCTTTGGCGACCGCGTGCTGTTCGAGAACTTAGAATTCAAGTTGCCGCCAGCGGGCATTGTGGGAATTATTGGACCCAACGGCGCGGGAAAAACCACGCTCTTCCGCATGATTATGGGCTTGGAAACGGTGGACAAGGGCACCTTTGAGGTGGGCGAAACGGTAAAGGTAGCCTACGTGGACCAGCAGCACAAAAAAATTGACCCCGAAAAAACCGTCTTCCAAATCATTGCCGAAAACAGCGAAATACTTACCCTCGGCGGGCGCAGCCTCAACGCGCGCGCCTACATTTCGCGCTTCAACTTTAGCGGCGGCGACCAGGAAAAAAAGGCAGGCGTGCTCAGCGGCGGCGAGCGCAACCGCCTGCACCTTGCGCTCACGCTAAAGGAAGAAGCCAACGTGCTGCTCCTTGACGAGCCCACCAACGACGTGGACGTAAACACCATTCGCGCGCTTGAGGAGGGCTTGGAAAACTTTGCGGGCTGCGCCGTCATCATCTCGCACGACCGCTGGTTTCTCGACCGCGTGGCTACGCACATTCTCGCCTTCGAGGGCGACTCGCAGGTGGTATTTTTCGAGGGCAGCTTCAGCGATTATGAAGAAAATAAAAAGAAGCGCTTAGGCGATACCACGCCCCACCGGCTGCGGTACAAAAAGCTGATGGAGTAAAGAAATTTACTATTTAACGATTTACAATTTACTATTATTATCAGGCGGAATTTGAAGTTCCGCCTTTTTTTATTGTTCAAAACAAAATGAAAACACCACACTAAATCACCTCTAAAGTCCTGTAGCAATCTGTATTTTTAGGTTTACAAAAACCTATAATACACTATGCCACAAAACAAATTTGCGCTTGCGCGCTACTGCATCATCGACACTATGCTTCGGCGCAGTGAGTATGTAAAAACAACCTCCATACAAGAAGCATGCTTCGAGCGAACAGGCTACCACGTATCGCACCGCACCATACAGCTCGACATAGAGGCAATGCGCTTCGATACATTTTTGGGCTACCATGCCCCTATCGCCTACTGTCCTCGCCGAAAAGCCTACTACTACGAGGATAGAAGCTACTGCCTCCACCCATTCTCATTTACGCAGGAGGAGGTAGCCGCTCTCGAATGCTTGCTAAAGCTTGCCAAAAGCAAAAAGCCAACCGACCACTGCGCCGCTATGCATAGCTTGCTAAAAAAAATCAAGCTGTACGCAAAATAATTCCCGTGGCGAAATAAAACTTCGCCACTGTGCACTATCTTCGCATCAAATCAAGACAACTTATGGCTTTTTGGAAAAAACAAGACTGCTCTACGCAAACCTTTGCCGACCTTGTTCGTGGGCTACAGCACTCGGTAAACGCTGCTATGGAAATGCTCGAAGCGCGCAACATTGAGTTGCTGGGGCGTTACTTTGACGAAGAGGGCAACGCTACCACCCGACGGCTGCTCATTGACAAGGAAACGGCTATTGACATTCCCATTATCTCCATAGTCAATCCCTCGGCTATGAACATAAAGGAGGTGGAAATGCAGTTTGATGTGCAGATAGACTCCGCCGAGCTTAAGCGCAAGGCAGCACAAGACGGCTTTAAGCGTGGAGACATGCAGAGCGTTTTTGACACCGGAGTGAATCGGTCGAGCCTTGAGGTAAGCTTTGGCGCAAAGAAAGACCACTCCACCATGAACGTAAAAATAAAGTTCGAGTCCACGCCCATTCCCGAGGGGCTTTCGCGAACTATTGATGAGTACGACAAAACAATTTTACCAAAAATTATCACCACTAAAAACTCATAATTATGGCAGAAGGTGTAGCAAAAAACTTTCAGGGGCTTCCCATTGCGGAGCTCATTTCGGCGCCCCTTAGGGCAGCCTGCGATTCTCAAAAACTCTTAGCCCAATCGGCGTATGAGTTTATGACCCAAATAGGCTTTTCCGATAAGGACAAAGCACGCCTTTTGGAGTTCAACCTCCAGCGCCCCATTGAGGGGCAAAGCGGAACGTCCAACGTAAAGGTAAACGCACCTTTCCTCGGCTTGGTGCCCATACCCTCACTGCTCATTGACGATGTGCAGATAGACTTCCAAATGGAGGTAACCGACACCGCCACCAGCAAGGACACTTCATCAAGCGAGGTAACCACCGATGCCCACGCCAGCTTCAACTTCGGCTTTTTTGGCAAGGGTAGCGTTGATGTTCACGGCAAGGTAACCTCCTCGCGCGAAAACACTCGCTCCACCAACCAAACCGCCAAGTACCAGGTGCACGTTTCGGCGCGCCAGCAGCGCCCCACCGAAGGCTTGAGCAAGCTGATGGATATTATGGCGGCGTGTATAGAACCTATACCGGCAAGTAAATAATGGGTTGCAGCTTTTCGATACCTGCTCAATTGACAGTCTTTGACCGTTGTGCCAACCTCTATAACAACAACGAACTTAAGTGCAAACGTTGGATTCCCACGTCATCATCGGCTTTAGCAAGTAGATTTTCTTCTTATGCAAAAGATGTTTCTGCAGAAAAAAATGACATTTTTATTGAAGTTGGCGAAGTGATAGACGATGTTGTGTGCTTACCCTACATAGAGGGACGTATTACTTTTTGTGAAGTTCCCGAAGGGTGTGATGCTATAAGTTTTTGGTTTAGCGGGTGCGCAATGGCTAAATTTAAATACGAAGGAAAGTGGTATGTTTGTCATATATCTTTGCATGGGGCAGGAAATACTTATGATTGCCGAGAATATTGGAACACTTTTGTTAGGAACAGACGGGATAGCGGAATAGAAAATATTATACTATTTTATCCTTTTACGATAGCTTCCCGATCTGGATTAGCTATGGGAATTATGGATGGTAGCGAATGTCGTGCATTTACAGCTGACATATCTCCCCTTAATAGCGAGCCTATAAAACCTATAGAAACAAAAGAGTTTCCGGATAGTGAAGTGAAGAAAGGTGCTGAAGCCATTATAGTATAATAAACACAGCAGTTCCTCTCCATTAAGCCTCGGCTCTTATATTTCCTCAGGTTACAATCTGAAAGGATAGCGCAGACAAGGTGCATTAGTAATTACTAATTACTAATCACTAACCTCTAATCACTCATCACTTCCTCTTATCCCTCTCAAACTTCACAAACTTTAGGTTGCCCTTCAGCTGCGCATCGGCGCGAAAGCAGAGCTTGGCAGCATGCACGCGGTGCGGCGTACACGCCTCAGGCGAGTCGTAGCCGGCGCTGGTAGCCGAAAGGCGAAACACCCCAAGGTCGTCCAGCTTCACGCTGTAGCCCTCGTGCAGCAAGCCCTCCATCACCTCCACCAAGCCGTAAATAGCGGCGCGCACATCGGTAGCCGAAAGCGTGCTGCGCTCGGCAATGCGCTGCGCCAGCTCGCGCGTACCCACCAGCCCCGACCACACGGGCTGTGCGTAGTACATCGTCTTGTCGTTAATGTCGTTACGCTTTTGCTTCACTCGATACCTCATAGCAGAATTACAAATTAAAGGTTATGAAAAATGAAATCCATCAACATGAATTTTTGTAAAGGTAAGCATAATTTTTAATTATATCATATAGAATAAATTAGTATAGCATATACTTTAGCGTATTAAAGCATATGCTATAATTTAGTAAAGTATATGCTATACCAATTTATACTATATACTTTACCAAAAATTAGTAAGCACGAATTACAAAATAGGTACCGTCATTTCAAAGTTTTTAGCCTTGCCTATTGCGTATCCCAGTTCGGAAGAGTTTGTAATTCCGCCTTTTTATTGCCTGCTTCCCCGCCCTCCTCTTAATTCTGTATCCCACCAAATTATAGACAGTAAAAGCCAACCCAAGTAGGCTGGCTTTTACATTTTCCACTCTCAATTCTCCACTCTCAACTTTCAATTTTCCACTCTCTCCTAAACTCCGAGCAAGCAATTGCTGCGGCCGTGGCTACGTTGAGCGATTCGCTGCTGCGGTTTGCTGCAAATGAGGGAATGTACAACTTGTGCGTAACGCACTTTTCCACCTCGGGCGAAATGCCCTGCCCCTCGCTGCCCATCACCACCACGCCGGCGGGGCTTAGCTGCTCGCTGTAAATATTTTTTCCCTCCAAAAAGGTGCCATACACGGGTATGTTTTTCGTTTTTGCCTTTTGAAGAAAGTCGGGAAGGTCGGCGTACACCACGCGCACGTGCGCTATGGCGCCCATGGTGGCCTGCACCACCTTGGGGTTGTAGCAGTCGGCGGTGTGGGGCGAGCACACGAGGGTGTCGATGCCAAACCAGTCGCACAGGCGAATGATGGTGCCCAAGTTTCCGGGGTCTTGCACGCCATCGAGCGCAAGGGTAAGCTCGTTTTCGCTCGGCGCAACGCTTTTTTCGCTCGGCGGAATGTGAAACACCCCTAACACCTCGGAGGGCGTTTTCAGAAAGCTGATTTTTTTCATTTCCGCCTCCGAAATAAGCTCGCCGTCCGCCTCGCTATTGGTAACGTATATGGCGTGGGGCTTCATGCGCGCGCGCAGCTCGGCTACTAATTTTTGCCCTTCGGCAACGAACAACTTGTGCTGGTCGCGGTATTTTTTTTGCGCCAGCGAGGCTATGAGGCTTATGGTGGGTTTGCTTAGCATGTTTTTATTTCAAATGCTGTAGGTTTTACTTATGGCAAATTTCGCTGAAGGGGCAGTACTCGCAGGTGTCCGCCTCGTCGGTTTGCACAAAGGGGCGCTAGGTGTCAAA
>JAITVR010000011.1 GCA_031285695.1 Prevotellaceae bacterium | reverse complement strand
TCTTTCAAATATTTTACGTTTGCGCCGTAGTTCCACTTCACGTTGTGCACGTCTTTAGTGTCGCGCGAACGCTCCACTACCAGCCAACCGCTCCAACCCATTTTGTCAAGCGTTTCCTTCACTTTTTTCATGTCGAGCGCAGGGTCGTTTTGTATCCAATGTCCGTCGGTGTTTGAAACGTGAATTTGCATAATGCGGTTTTTGCCCAGCGTTTTCAAATCCTTGATTACATCGCCGCCACGCGAAATAATGGTGTTGAAGTTAACGTAACTTTTTATGGCCGGCGAGCCGATTTCGTCAATCAGCTTCGCTTCGCCTTTTGCGTCAAGCGCAGTTTCAATGCCGAAAATTACGCCTGCCGCTTCGGCTTTTTTGGCAACAATTTTCAAGCGATTTACAATTATGGGGTACAACTCCGGCTCTTTGACAATGTCGCTGGCGTTGCCCATGGGCAAAAATGCGCGCTTGATACCCAGCGCCACCATTGACGAAATGGCTTCGTCAATCAGCGCTTCGTAGTTTTCGCGCTTGGCAAATGACTGTCCGTAAAATGCCGAAAGCGCCATGGAGCTGAACTCAATTCCGCGACGATTGCACTCGGAAATAAAGAGGTCAACAAAGGCTTTGTCGGTAAATTTGTTGTCAAACTTTTCGCGCTTGCCAAGTCCGCCCATGTCAATTTCCAAGCCGTCTGCATTGATGTCGGCAGCCAAATCAATCGCACCGATTTTTTGGCGCTTGAGCATCATCCAATCGCAGGCCGAAACCTTGTAGCGATTGTTGTTTACCACTTGAATTTCCTTGGTTTCGTTTGCCGAAGGCCATTTTTTGTCTTCAATTTTTGAAAATACCAATTTTTTCAAATCAACCTGCACATACTTTATGCGCTTGCGGCGCCAGGTGTAAACGATGTGCACCATGCCATCGGGCGTTTGAATTACCGAAGGGTACGAGTATTGGCTGATGGGCGAATCTTCCAAAACCAAGGCGGCGTGCCAGGTTTTGCCATCCTCGGTAAGGGCTACGTTGAGCGGCGTGCGCGCGCCTTTGCCGTTGCGTGCGCCGCTATCGGGCAGCACGTGGTTGTACACCAAAAGTTGACGACCGTCCAAAAGCGTTACTGCATCTGTTCCGGAGTTGGTTCCGGGCAGCGCAGAGGCCTGTAGCGCGCCCCAAGTTTTTCCGCCATCCTTTGACCACGATTCCACCAGCGCGCGGTTGCGGCTGCGGCATATTACCTGCATGCGACCATCGGGGTAGGTAAGCAGGCTGGGCTGAATAATGCCAAACTGGCTGCCATCGCCACCACCAACGTTGGTAATTTTTGTCCACGTTTTTCCCTTGTCCTTGCTCTCCTCAAGCAGCGTGCGCCAGCCGCCTTTACCTTCGCGGCTCGAAGGTGCAATCAGTCGGCCGTCCTTCAGCATTACAGGTTTATTTTTAATGGGGCCTAAAAATCCTTCGGGCAAATCTTCGGGTTTCGACCAAGTTTTTCCGCCGTCCTGCGAGCGAATTACTTTGCCTACCCAACCTGCAACATTGGGACCAACCTTATAGTACAGCTGCAATTCGCCGTTCGGAACTTGGTACAAAACCGGGTTCCAAGTTGCGTAGCGCAGCGTGTCGTTTACTATGCCGTTTGCCACATTTACGGGCTCCGACCACTTGCCGTTAACGCGCGTGCTTGTCCAAATGCACACATCGGGATTGCGCTCCTTAGTGCCGCCAAACCAAGAGGCAATAAGATTTCCATCTTTGTTGAGCGCAATGGTTGCGGCGTGACTTTCGGGGAATGAAGTTTTTTCAAAAATAAATTCGTCAACCTCTACGCCTTTTTTCCAGCGGTCTTGCGCCACGCCGTAAAGGCACTCAACGGTGTAATCGCCTGCAGGCAACTCCAAATTTACGCGACCTTTTTCGTAGCGCACAAATTTTACGCCTGCCGCCTTCATGTTCAAAGGCATTTGTCCGTTGAGCTTTATATCTTCAACTGATTTTGCGGGAACTAAAATATTGGCGCGGCTATCCTTCGGAATGGTAATTTTCCACGTGAAATTTCCTTTGTCCAACTTCCATTCGCTCTTCGCTATTCCATTGGGCGTTTTGTACGAGGCCTTCACAAAATTCAAATCCTCGGTGGGGTGCGGCTGCATCCACAGCCAGCGGAAACCTTTGTAAGTAGGGTGAGATTTTATACCCGCCAAATCTTCAAAAACCCAGGTGAGCAAATCGCCGAGCGCCATAACGTGGTTGTGCGAATTCATTTTGGGGCTTGCGGTGTCGCCGTTCCACAACTCCCAAATGGTGGTGGCGCCGCTCTCTACCATGTAGCCCCAGCCCGGGTATGTTTTTTGCGAAGCAATGGTGTAAGCCACATCGGCGCGACCGCGCTTGGTGAGCTCGCGCATAAGCCACTGTGTACCGATTACGCCGGTGGAAATGTGCATTTTATTTTCCGCAATTTTGCTCAGCATGCTTTGAAAAACGCGGTTTTCGTTCTGCCTTTCCACCATGCCAAAGGCCAGCGGAAGCAGGTTTGAGGTTACCGAATTATTTCCGTAAAAACCTTTTTCTTCGTTGTAAAATTTCTTGTTGAATGCCTTTTTGATATTCTCGGCAAGCGGTGCAAACTCGCGCACATCATCGCGTGCATCGGCAAGCGGGGCAAACTGCATCATCATGTGCAGCAGCTTGTAGTAGTAGGCGGTAGCTATCAACTGACCATCGGTTTTGCGCGCAGGGTCTTGCGAGTGAATAAGCTCCTTTGCCTCGGGCGGAACGCACCAGTCGCCGTACTTGTCCTTTGTTACGATATACTCGGGAGTCATGTACTTTTTCATGTAGTTAAGCCACTTTTTCATGTAGGGATAATGGCGAGCGATAGGCTCCGTTTCGCCAAACTGCTTCCACAGCATGTCGGCCACCATAAAGTACGCCGAAGTCCACGTCATGTTGTCGCTAAAGTAGGTCATGTAGTACGCCGGAGCAATGTCCGAAATCGGTCCCGAATCCCTTTGCGTGTCGCGAATATCGTCGAGCCATTTTTCGTACAGCAACTTATTGTCAAACAAAAAACTTTCACCAATCGAACCCACGGCGTGGTCGCCAAGCCAAGGCTGGCGCTCGTCGCGCTGCGGACAGTCGAGCGGTATTCCCTTGTAGTTGCCCGAAATTCCCCACCATGCATTTTTCACTATTTGATTTAGGGTCGCATTTGAGCTTTCAAACGCGCCGATGGTTTCCATTTCGTCATAAACAACTTTTCCCACGAAATCTTTTACCTCGGGCTTTTGCGGGAATCCTACCACTTCGGCAAAGCGAAAACCGTGCGTAACAAAGCGCGGCTCCCACGTTTCGGTTGCATCGCCCTTCATGGTGTAAATATCGTGCTGCTGTGCGCTGCGCAGATTTATCGTTTTTAGGCGACCTGTGGTATCGAGCGTTTCGGCAAAGCGTAGCGAAATTTTTTGTCCGCGCTTGCCGCCACGTGCGGTAAACTGTAGCCAGCCCACCATATTTTGCCCCATGTCCATAATAAAGGTATCGCCGGCCAAGTGCGAAATGCTTTTGGGTTCGAGCGTTTGCATTACCTTCATGTTCGGATTTTTTTGCAAAGAAATTTCGCCCGTAGGAGCTTTTACCAATTCCGGTTTCAGCCATTTTTTATCGTTAAAACCAACTTTTGTCCAGCTGGGAAATTCCTTTGTGGCATCGTAAATTTCGCCATCGTAATCGTTGGTGGAGCGAATGGCGCCATCGTTGGTAAGGCGCCAAGTTTGGTCGCTCACAACGGTTTGCTTTGCGCCGTCGGCAAAGGTAATTTCCAGCTGCAAAAGTAATTTGGGGTAGCCAAAAAGTTTGTGCTTGTGCAGCTTGGTATTTTGCCTGTTGTTGTAGTAGTGCCCCGTGCCGAGGATTACGCCAACCGCATTTTTGCCTTTTTTTACCTGCGCCGTAACATCAAATTCGTTGTACTTTACGCTCTTGTTGTAGTCGGTTGGCGTGGGTGCAAGCACGTGGTCGTCAATCTTTTCGCCGTTGATGTACAGCTCGTAAAGTCCAAGCCCAACGAGCGAAACTTTGGCGGATTTAACTTCTTTTTTCAAGTCAAATTCCTTGCGCAAATAGCGCGCCGAAAGCCGCGAGTGCGAATCCTCAACGTCCCACGCAAAGGCTTTGTCGAGGCCAATCCACTGCGCCTTCCAATCCACCTGCGCGTACGCGCCAATGCTGAGCAAGGCGGCAAGTAAAAGTGTCGAAATTTTTTTCATATTGTATAGTTTTTTTGAAATTTAAAATCCTATTCTTCTTCGTGGCTGCGATTCCTGCCGCTTTTTTTGTTCCGTGATACTACTAATAATTTCGTACACTCGACCAAATTCTTCATAAACAAAAGAGTCCATATTATCTTGTCGCTTTAGCATTTCCTTTACCTCATTGGCGAGTTCTTGAATTTCATCTTTAATACCACTCAGCTGCTCCACGCTTACAGGCTGCTTGACCGTATAGCCCTTGAGCAAATGCTCTCTCAGCACATTTGTTGCCCACATACGAAATTGTGTAGCCCTCATGCTATTTACCCGATAACCTACCGCAATAATTGCATCTAAGTTGTACCGCTCTATTTGTCGCCGAATTGTGCGCCCACCTTCTTTTCGAACTTGTTCCATTTCGGAACAAGTTGAATTTTCCCTCAACTCTCCCGAAGCGTATATATTACCCAAGTGCTTCGTTATTGCCGGCCTTTTAGTTCCAAATAGCTCCGCAATTTGCGCTTGTGTCAGCCAAATGGTTTCTTGGTCTATCAAAACCGGAAAGTTTTCTACTCCATCTGCGCTATATGTAATTACCTCGTTCATTAAAATTTACTACACTTGGCAAAGGTAAACCATGTTATTATGCGCATCTTTAAATCCATATTTTTCGTAAAGCGGGCGCCCCATGTCGGTTGCGCTTAGCGTTATTTTTTTGCAGCCAAGCAGCTTCGCTTCCTCAACAATTTTCGTAAATAATTCCGTTGCAATTCCCCGCTTGCGGTGCGTTGGAAAAGTGTACATGTTCATAATGTAGGCAACTTTTCCGTTGGGCACTTTGAACGAAGGCGGCTCTGCCGAAAAACTCACGCCGCTTGTTGCCACAATTTCCTCGCCATCGAGCGCAAGCCACGCTACAAACGAATTGTCGCAGAGCGCTTTTTTAAAGTACTCAAAGTTGGCCTGCTCAACGCTATTTTTTTCACTTTCGGAAAATACATTGCTTGCTTCGCGCAAAAAAATGCTGCGTATTTTCGCAAGCTTTTCTGCATCGTGCAAGGTGGCTTTTCTGTAGGTAATCATCAACGTTAATGCTAAAAATATTTACTCAAAATAGTAGCCGCACGGTTTTTTTGAAATAATATTTCTATCGCTAATATCCCGCGCATCTATTGGAAATATTGAGCAATTTGGCGGTCTAAAGCCGGTATGCTTTGCACAAGAATACAGACCGTTTTCGACTTTTAAGTAGGGACACGCTGTGAATGCAAGCTTGCAGCACGCCCCACATCTTGCGCAGCTGCCGCGACGATTTGCGCAGCTTTTTTCAATGTACTTTTTCCGCAAGAAATACGTGATGCTGCGCCTTGCAACGCCTTTCCATAGCACCAACCTATTTCTTACCGTTATTTTCATTGTGCGCTAAATTTTTCCTGTCAGCTTTTCCAACTTCTCCGATTTTGCAATTTCTTTTCCGTCAACCAGCACCCGGAAACCTTTTCCCTTGTTGAATTTTTCGCCTGTTTTATCCCAAACAATGGTTACTATTTTTCCGTGATACAAAATATTATCTAAGCAAAACCAATCCCATTTATCCTGCGGAATAAGCGGGTTTACTTCAATCGTATTATCGGGGCGCGGACGCAAACCCACAAGGCCTGTAATAACCAGGTCGGCAAAGGTGGAGTGGTTGTAGTAGCGGCTGCGCTCTTGGTCGCCCTTGAGCCAGTAGCCCGTTACCTCATCTTGGTACTCGCCCACGTACGGGCGGCCGCGGTGGTACTGCGCTTCTACGTATAATTCCATTAAACGAAAATACGCAGAATCTGTTATCACATCTTGCTTTTGCGCGTTCATAAAGTTGGCTAAGCCGGTCATGGTTTGCGAGCTGGCAAAGGGCCAAATGGCGCCGTCCCACTCGCACTTGCACTCCTTGCCCAGCATGGTGCGGCAGTTGCCGTTTGCACGAAAGCGCGGGTGACGACGCTCGGCGGTAGTCAGGCCGTAGGGCGCAAGAAATCCCGCTTCGTCCTGCACTTGCAGCCACGCTGCGTTGTACTTGGTATTGGCGCTTACCATGTTGGTGTACCAGGGCATAAAGCCTATGGCCTCGCGCACATGCGCAAAGGTATCGGGCTGCTTTAGCGTTTCAAAAAAATTCATTTGCGAGCTCCACAACTTTTGCTCTGTCAAATTTTTTATGGTGTCGGCTTTTGCCAAAAATAATTTCTCCACATTTTTGTTTCCCGCCATATTTGCAGCAAATGCAATAGCCTGCGCGTTGCCGTACATGTAACTGTTGATGCTGGGGCGCGCATTCTTTTCGCGCCGCGCGCCGCTAATGGTTTCCTCCATGGCATCGCGCACATCGAACTGCCAAAACAAGCCTTTTGAGAAACGTTTATCGCGCTCCCACATGGCGTATTCGGCCTGCAAATCGGGCAGCATATCGGTAAAATATTTGCTGTCTAAATTTACAAAGTAGCGGTTCATCATGGCATACGCCGTCCAGCTGCTGAAGGCGCTCAAACGCTTCATGGGCTTGCCCTCGTTGCCGCGATACCACTGGTGCAGGTAGTCGTTCAAGTACTTTTGCTCGTGCAGCCAGCGCAGCTCAAAAACGTGGTGACCCAAGCCGCTGCTTATCATGTTGTACTTGTCGGCGTAGTTGCGGTTGACCAAAAATTCGGTGAACACGTAGCCCTCGGGCGTTTGCTTCAAGTGCTTGCGCACCGACCACCAGCGGAAGTAGTACATCTGCTCAAAATTATCCTGCGGACAGGCGAAGAGCGGAATGTTGTTTTGCAAAAAATCCCACGACTGCGCGTTGGGAACAGCCTGCGCCACATTTTCGTCCTCCATGCGGTTGAAGTAATCCGCGTAATGCTTGTAATCATTGGGGTTGAGAACAGCAGGCGAGAGTTTTTTTTGTGCAAAAACTGCTGTGCAAAGTACGGTTGCTGCTAAAAGCAAAAAATGTTTTTTCATGTTGATAAGCAAATTTAATACTCCTCTGTGAAACTCTTTCTTTATCCTTTGTGTTTCTCTGTGTAACAAAAAAATCACACCGAGAAACACGAAGTTGACACCGAGAAACACAGAGATTTTATAGTCCAATTGTTTCTAACGCTTTCTTAATAATTTCGCGTTCGGGTGCTTTAAATTCCTCGTAGGGTTCGATGAGGTAGCCGCTGCAAATGCCCTTGAGCGAAAGGGCGCACTTCACACCTTTGAGGTAGCTTGAGCCGTATTTTCCTACGCCGTAAATGAGCTTGCTTATTTGCATTACCTTTTCGTGCAGCAGGTTTATTTTTTCAAAATCGCGCGCCACAGCTGCGTTGTACAGGTCAACGTACAGCTTGGGGAAAATATTTGCACCGCCGTTTACGCCGCCATGTCCGCCAAGCAGCACGGTTTCGGCCATCATTTCTTCGGGGCCAACAAGCAGGGTAAAATCTTTTACATCGCGCAGCTCGTAGCACAGCTTTTGGAAGTAGGTTCCGTTGGCCGAACTGTCTTTTAGCCCAATAATATTTTTGTGCTCTGCTAATTTTCGCACCGTTGCAGGCTCAAAAATTACCTTGGTGTGCGAGGGCATGTTGTACAAAAATAGCGGCAGCGGAAGCTGGTCGGCTAAGCGCTGGTAGAAGTAAATTTGCTCGGGCTGCGCCGCTGCGTAGTAGTACGGGTGCGCCGACACCACTGCCGATGCGCCGTTTTGCGCAGCAAACTTTGCCAGGGTTACGCTTTCCTCCATCGAGGTATCGGTAATGCCCACCAGCACGGGCACGCGGCCGTTGGCAAACTTGCAGGTAAGCTCAATCATTTGCCGGCGCATGGCGTAGCTGAGGCTTTGCGCCTCGCCGGTGGTGCCGAGCACAAACAGGCCGTGCACGCCGCCGCCGATAATGTGGTTAATCAATCGCTCCAAGCCTTCAACATCAATCGTTGTGCTGTTGAGCATGGGCGTTACCAAGGGTGGAACAATTCCTTTGAGTGGCTGATTCATTTTTTTATAAAATTAAAAGTTTATACGGATTAATGACAAAAGGACTGCAAGAACAAAGATTGGTCTTTTCGTCTTTGCTCCTTCGCTCTTTGTTCTTTTTTTTATGCAGCGCACAAATATAGTAAAAAAAGCAGAGCTGCGTAAGCCTTTGTAGCATTTTTTGCTATCTTTGTTTTTCACAAAAAACGAGTTTTTATCAACAAAAAAATTTTAACGTTATGTCTTTTACCGACAAAAAATCGTACCCCTGGCTGGTGGTAAGCATGCTGTGGGTGGTGGCGCTGCTCAACTACCTTGATAGGCAAATGCTTTCGACCATGCGCCCCTTCATGATGGAGGATATAAGCGAGCTCATTTCGGCCACCAACTTTGGGCGGCTCATGGCCATTTTTCTGTGGATTTACGCCTTCATGAGCCCCATTTCGGGCATCATTGCCGATAGGCTCAACCGCAAAAAGCTGATTGTGGTAAGCCTCTTTGTGTGGTCGGGCGTAACGCTAATGATGGGCTACGCGCAAAACATGGAGCAGCTGTACGTGCTGCGCGCCATTATGGGCATTAGCGAGGCGTTTTACGTTCCCGCAGGCCTATCGCTCATAGCCGACTACCACAAGGGAAAAACGCGCTCGCTGGCCATTGGGCTGCACACCTCGGGCATTTACCTGGGGCAGGCGCTGGGTGGCTTTGGCGCCACGTTGGCCAGCAACACCTCGTGGCAGCTCACCTTCCAATCGTTTGGGTTGATAGGCATGCTGTACAGCGTGGTGCTCATTGCTTTTTTGCGTGAGAAAAAAACCTACGTGATGGAGGCCGCCGCCACGGGCGAAAAAAAATCGATGAAGTACGAGCTTTCGCAAATAGGAAAGGGGCTTACCATGCTGTTTGGCAGCATTGCTTTTTGGGTAATTCTGTTCTACTTTTCGGCGCCGAGCCTGCCCGGCTGGGCTACCAAAAACTGGCTCCCCACCCTATTCTCCAACACGCTGAACATGGATATGTCGCAGGCCGGCCCGCTGAGCACCATGACCATGGCGCTGGCCTCGCTCGTTGGCGTGCTGGTGGGCGGTTACATGTCCGATAGGTGGGTACAAAAACGCCTCAAGGGGCGCATTTACACCGGCGTGCTGGGGTTGGCGCTTACGCTTCCGGCCATTTACTTTATTGGCTACGGCGG
>JAITVR010000250.1 GCA_031285695.1 Prevotellaceae bacterium | reverse complement strand
CTATAACCAGCGCGTGCAACCCACGAAACAGACAGTTGCGCACCACTATATTGCGGCTGCCCTGCACGGCGGCACGTCCCTCGTGGTCGCGCCCTGCCTTGATGGCTACGTTGTCATCGGCGTTGTCAAAGGTTATGTTTTCAATAAGCACATCTTGGCTATACTCGGGGTCTATGCCATCGTTGTTTTTGTTGTAGGCAGCAAAGCTTATGCCGCGTATGGTGGCGTTGCGGCACTCCAGCAGGTGCAGGCACCAAAAGGGCGAATCCTCAAGTCGCACATCTTCTACCAAAATATTTTGACAGCCATACAGCTGCACCAGCTGCGGGCGCAGGTAGTGGCCTTGGCCAAATACGCGCTCTGCTATTGGCAGGCCCTTGTGGTTCATTTCGCGCGATAGCAGCTGGTCGTTTTTTTGCTGCGCCGCCCATGGGGCAAAGCTTTGCGAGGCCTCGCCATCTATCACGCCAGGACCGGTAATGGCTACGTTTTGCAGCCCGTAGCCGTATATAAAGGGGCTGTAGTTTTGTAAAAAGGTGCCCTCCCAGCTGGTTTTGACCACGGGCAGGTAGTGGGCTGGCGTGCCGCTAAATACCAACCGCGCGCCCTGCTGCAGATGCAGGTTTAGGTTGCTTACAAGGTGTATGGGACCGTTCATAAAGTACGTTCCGGCAGGCACATACACCACGCCACCGCCACTTTGGGCGCAGGCAGCAATGGCCTTGTCGAAGGCAGGCTTGCAGCCGCTACGTCCATCGGGCAGGGCGCCAAAGTCGGTTACCCGAAAGGTATCGGTGGCAAATACCGGTGGGCTGATGCGCGCCACAATGCTATCGGCGGTTTCGGGTTGCGCCGTGCAGCCCAATAGCGACAGCGCAGCAATAAGGGGAAGATACTTTTTCATAATAAGCAACTTTGCCGTGAGAATTAAAGTGTAAAATATTAAGAATGAGATTGTTATGAACTGAAAAAATTCTTTACTAATTACCCTCCACAGCTTTCAGTTTTTCGCCAATAATGCGCGCAGAAATGGCCACGTACTCGGCGCAGGGACGCTTGGCGTAGTACTGCGGCGTGCGGGGCGAAGGGGTGGGGCTGTCCTTTTTTTCGGATAAACCTAACAGCTCACGGCAAACGATGGAGCCGTTTTCGGCGCGAAATTTTTCGGCTAGCTCCTGCTCTACGGCGTACAGCCGCTTTTTGGCTTCGGTATCTTTCGGGTCGGCGTTGGGCCAGCGCAGGCCGGCTATCATGCACATGCCGCTTACCGTGCCGCACACCTCGCGCAGGCGCCCTATGCCGCCGCCAAAGGGCGCGGCCAGCGTGGCGGCAAGGTTTTCGTCTAAATCAAAAAGGTCGGCGTAGGCAAGCAGCACCGCTTGGGCGCAGCTGTAGCCCTCGGTTTTGAATAGCGCTACGGCGCGCGCCACACGCTCTTCGATGTTAATGGTGTTTGACATGGCTTGATTTGTTTAAATTATAAACTCCACTTCCTTGAACCAAAAGCTGCGCTGCTCGCCATTTTCCCGTTGTAAAATCAGCTCGCCGTTGGGCGCAACGCTGAGTATTTTTGCCGAAAAAATTTCGTTCTCGCTTTTGTAGCTAAAAAATCCGCTGCGGCGGTAAAGCTGCGAAAGGTATTCCTTATCCAAATTTTCTAACGCCACACCGCTATTTTCACTTTGGTAGGCAGCCTTAAAGCTTTCGTAACGCTTTAAAATGCAGCCGGCCAAAAGTTCCGTCATTGCCTCAACGTTTCTTTCCTTTCCATCGCACAGTAGCAGTGAGGTTGCGTTTGGCGCATGCTTAAATTCGGCTTGATTTACGTTTAGCCCAACGCCCACCACCGAGTTTGCAATATGTTCTCCTTTAATGTTTTGCTCAATAAGAATGCCGCAAATTTTTGCATCATTCACGTAAATATCGTTTGGCCATTTTATGCTTGCAGGAAGGTTTTGCGAACGCAAAAAATCAAGCACGCCAAGCGAAACCGTTTTGGAAAGGTAAAACATTTGCTCGGCGCATAAAAAGTTGGGGCAAAGCGCAATGGAAAAGGTAAGGTTTTTTTCTGCTTCACTTTCCCACGCCGCATTTTGCTGCCCGCGCCCCGCCGTTTGGCTGCGCGCTGCCACCACCGTGCCCTCGCCGCCGCCCAACAGCAGCAGCTCCATAGCCTTGTCGTTGGTTGATGGAAGGGAGGTGAAATATTGAATGTTCATGCTAATGAGAGTTGCCAATTGAAAATGAAAGAGAGTAGCAAAAGTAGCATTTTTCCTCTTACCTATCAAAAAATATCCACCATGCACCAATTAGTGGCAGTGCTCAACGGGCTATAGGAAACTGTGATCGATGGCAAATGTTAGACATGCGGCGGCAACCTCAAAACTCCCGCCTGCTTTTCCAAAAAGCAGGCGGGAGTTTGTGTAAAAGGCGGCGGGCTATTTGGGAAAAGCAGGCGACATATTGTGGAAGGGTTAGCCTGCGCAAGCGGTTTTATAACTAATCCCTAACCTCTAACAACTAATCCCTAATAACCTCTAATCACTGATAATCGTTTCGTCCAGAAACACCAAGGGCTCGTCCTTTTGCAGGAGGTTGAAGAAGTAGAGGGTGGAGTCGCGCTGTAGCTCGGGGTTGGTGTTGGCAGGGTTGAAGGTAACAAGGTTGGTGCACTTGTAGTAGTGCTGCACGATGTCCTCGCACAAAAAACCTTTTTCGGCCATGCGCATGGCACCCTCCTGGCACATGCCCACGCCGTGCCCGTAGCCGCGACCGATAAGCACAACGTAGCTGCCATCAACCCTTACATCGAAAAGCGCGGAGCGCAGCCCAAAGCGGGTGCGAATTTTGGTGTACGCTACCCTACCCCTGCCCACGCGGTAAAGCTGCTCGCGCTCGGCCTGCCGGCGAGTAAAGCTCCTGCTGTTTTTTACGCGAATACCGTTTTGCGCCATGTAGGCGCGCCACTCGGCAAGGGCAATGCGCCGCTGCCAGCGCGAGCCATGCTGATGGGCGCAGTGCGGGTCGTGCACCGAGGTTAAGTAAGGCAGCTGCTCGCTCCACACCTCGCCAGAGTTGGCGGTTTGCCCGCCGCAGTTGGCGTGAAAGGAGGTGGTAATCGGATTTTTTTCGTAGTCGATAATGATGGTTCC
>JAITVR010000204.1 GCA_031285695.1 Prevotellaceae bacterium | reverse complement strand
GCCACGCGGCCAATGGTGGTGTCGGCAATAACGCACTCCACCGGCGAGCCGTCGCCGTACTTCAGCGTGCTGCTCAGCAGCGCGGCCACGCTCTTGGCCATGTTCATGGTTTGCACCTCCAGCGATTCGCGCACGCCACCCTGACGACCGTCAATGGTGGGGCGAATACCGATTTTGGGGTTTGCCCCAATCAATCTTCCGTTTTTCATTTTGGTAAAAAATTATAGTAAATCAACTCTTTTGGACAGACAAAAGATAAAAGACTTCAAGAACAAAGAGCTGTCATTGCCAACATATCTTTCTTCCTTTTGTCCTTGTTCTTTTTGTCCGTTTTATTTTTCAATTCTAAAGTAATCCACATCTATCCAACCGCCGTCGTTGCTGGCTTTGGGGCGGGTGCAAAAGAAGCCTGCCTTGGCGCCAATCCACCTGCCCGATTTGGCGGTGTACTTGCTGCCCAACGTTTCAAACTTTTTGCCGTCTAAGCTGTAGCTAAAAGTGCACAGCGCATTTTTTTCAACTTTTACGCGCAGGTAAACTTCGTTGCTCGGCAATTTTACCGTGGCGTTTTGCTTTTCTACGCTGTTTTTGTTGTTGGCGTCAATGCACTCGTTTTGCGAAAGCACAAATCCGTCCGCCGATTTTTCAATGGCCAAATTTGCGTAGCTGAAACCCATAACTACCAAGCCTGCACGCTCGCCTTCCACGCGCTTGCTAGGCGTAAATTTCAGCTTGGTGTTGACTGTAAATTCGGGTGCGGGGAATTTTTGCATGAGCAAATTTCCTGCGCTCCACAAGGTTTTTGCACCTTCGGGAAGCGGTGCTGAGAACATGCGCAGCTGCTTTTTGTCGCGATTGATGTACGCCCACCACGCGCGCGGGTTGGCGTGCCACTGCCACTGCAAGCCTATTTTTTCGCCGTCAAATTCATCGCTTTCCACTGGAGTAGCAATGGGGAAATTTGCACCCACGTTGGGCTTTTTGTAGGTAAGCACCGGTTCGCCGCAGCCATCGCCGTCCTTGTCTTCGCCCATCACAGGCCAGTCGTTAGCCCACTTCATGGGTTGCAGGTGCAGCACGCGACCGTAGGCGGGTTGCTCTTGAAAGTGAAAAAACCAATCCTCGCCGGTTTTGGTGTCCACCCATGCGCCTTGGTGAGGACCGTTGATAGAGGTTTTTCCTTGCGCCAGCACCATTTTGCGCTCATACGGGCCAAAGGGATTTTTTGAGCGAAGCGCCAGCTGCCAACCTTCGGTTACGCCACCTGCAGGGGCAAAAATGTAGTAGTAGCCGTTGCGCTTGTAAAATTTTGCACCCTCAACAGTTTCATCAATTTCGTGCCCATCGTACACTATTTTTTCTTCCGAAATTGCCGTTGAAGCATCTGCCGAAAGGCGGCATACAAGCAGCAAACTCTTAATGCCTGCGCGGCTTCCGGCGTAGGCAAAAGCTAGGTAAACATCGCCGTTATCGTCCCACAGCGGACAGGGGTCAATCAAACCTTTCCCCTCTTTTACCAGCACCAGCGGCGACCACGGGCCTTCGGCCTTTGCCGATTTGGTCATGTAAATTCCGTAGTCGGGGTCGCCGTAAAAAATGTAAAACGTATCGTTGTGGTGGCGAATGGCGGGCGCCCAAATGCCATCGCCGTGGCGGGGCACGGAGTACACATCAAGCGGCGGCTGCGCGGTGGTTACAGCATGACCAATAAGCTCCCAATTTATCAAATCCTTTGAGTGCAAAATGGGCAGCCCCGGTATGCAGTTGAAGCTCGAGGCGGTCATGTAGTAGTCATCGCCCACGCGGCACACATCGGGGTCGCTGTAGTCGGTGTACAGCACGGGATTTTTGTAGCTGCCCTTGCCGTTGTCCGATGTCCAAACTTTTGAAACATAATTTTCTTGCGCCGCCAGCGAAAGCGAAAAAAGCGCGCACGAAATGAGAAGTAGGAAATGTTTTTTCATAAAAAATATTTTTACGGTAAAAAAATAATGGATTATCGCATGTGCAAAATGAGCGACTCGCGCGGCGCCATTTTTATGGGCTGCGTGATGTTGAGCTTTCGTCCTGTAATAACGTCGGTAGCTGCGGGGCGCAGGTTGGGCAGCTCCGCCAAGCCCACGGTGTTGAACACTGCCGGCGAGTTGGTGCCGTTGAGCACCACCACCACCGTTTCGCGCGGGGTGTAGCGCGCGTAGGCGTACACGCCGTCAATTACGGCGTAGTTTTTCATGGCGCCGCGCCTTACCGCCTCGCAACTTTTGCGCCAGGTGAGCAGGCGCTGCAAGTAGCTAAAAGCCTCGTTTTCGCGCGAAGTTCTTCCGGTAGCCATAAAGGCATTTTTCTTGTCAATTTTCCAACCTCCGGGAAAATCGGGGCAAAGCTTACCATCGCCGTCGCGCTTTTCGCCCGTCATCAAAATTTCGGTGCCGTAGGTAATTTGCGGAATGCCACGCGCCGTAAGCAAAAAAGCCGTTGCCTGCTTGTAGCGGCGCAGGTTCCTTTCGCCCTTTTTGCTAAAGCGGCTAATGTCGATATTGTCTAAAAATGTCAACAAATTTTGCGGGTCGGGGTACAAATAATCTTGCGAAAGCACCTCGTACAAAAGGCTGAGGCCGTTGTCGCTATCGCCGTTAAAGGCGCTCGTCATGGCGTTGGTAAGCGGAAAATCCATTACCGTTTTTAGGTTGGAATTGTCGCCCGCGTTCAGCTTTGAGCTGCGCTGCCACCATGCGCACGAGGCTTCCTTGTTGTACCACGCCTCGCCGGCAATGTTAAAGTTGGGGTATTCAATCATTACCGCCTTGCAAAATTCCGACGAAAACTTGTAGTCGGCGTAAGGATACATGCCCAAGCGAATGCCGTCAATGCCCGTTGATTCAATCCACCAAATGGCATTTTGAATAAGGTAGCGCGCCAGCTGGGCGTTGCGGTGGTTGAGGTCGGGCATGCTACGGGCAAACCAGCCATCGGCGGTAAGCGCCTTGTCGTAGGCGCTGGCGTGCGCGTCCATGTACGAGTAGTGCTGCATGCTCGATGTGAGCAGCATTCCCGTGCTGTTGAGCCAGCTGCGCGCAGGCAAATTATTCAGCCACGGGTGGCGGCTGCCGCAGTGGTTAAGCACCATATCAAGCACCACCTTTAGCCCACGGCGATGTGCTGAGCTTACCAGCGTAAATAATTCTTCCTCAGTTCCTAAGCGCGGGTCAACCTTGTAAAAATCGGTGGGTGCGTAGCCGTGGTACGAGCCCACAAGCATTTTATTTTCTACCACCGGCGCAAGCGCAATGGTGGTAATGCCAAGGTTGGACAGGTAGCCCATGCGGCTGGCAATGCCTGCCAAATCGCCGCCGTGGCGCGCGTACTGGTCAAAGCGCTCGAGCTTATCGCCTAAAGACTTTTCGTAATCATTTGAATATGAGCCATTTACAAATCTGTCGGGCATTACTAAGTAGAGCACATCATCGCCCGAAAAACCTACACGCTGCGCCGAACCCACCTCGCGCATGCGCAGCTCGTAGGGTATGCGCTTGGTTTCGCCGCGGGCGGTAAGCACAATGTCAAACGGGCCGGTTTGCGCGCTTTTATCAATGTTGAGGTAAACGAAAAGGTAGCTGGGATTTTCGGCCAGCTCCACGCGGCTTACCTTTACGCCGGGGTACGAAACGCTAACGTAGGCTTCGCTTAGGTTGCGGCCATATACCATGACCTGCAGCTCGGGATTTTGCATTTCAATCCACCAATACGGCGGCTCCACGTGGCTTACCTCCATGGCCGCTTTAACCTGCAATGCGCTAAATAGCAAGCACACAGCAAGCATTAGGGGCATAATTTTGCGTATCATTTCGGTTTGAACTTAAAATTTAGGCACTTTATATAAAGAGTAAAAGTAGGATTTATATTTCATATACCTGCCACGCGGGGGCGTTTTTTTATGAACAAAATGTGAAGAGGGGAGTAATCCAGGGTAGATAGCTGCAATTGTTTGATAGTAAAACAGTACAAGTTTTTATATTTTCGCTATATTTGTGTCGGTATTTACGCAAATCCACAACCGTTTTCTCCTTATTGACGAAGGCAAAGAAATGGTGTGCGTTTATTCGATGACAGAAAGAGGTATTTTATGGACAAAAACGAAATTGTTTTATATCAACCAAATAGTCTTTCGGAACGCATTGAAGTAAGAGTTGATGAAGAAACCGTTTGGCTTACTCAAGCGCAAATCGCTGAATTGTTTGGAACGCAACGGCAAGCTATAACCAAGCACTTAAAAAATATTTTTGAATGCGGCGAATTGGATGAAAAAGTGGTTAGTTCCATTTTGGAACTAACCACTCAACACGGTGCAAT
>JAITVR010000104.1 GCA_031285695.1 Prevotellaceae bacterium | reverse complement strand
CCTGCTCATGGTCACCATTGACGCATGGCTGATGTGGAATTTTACGCAGGGAAAAACGCACGCAACGGACTACACCAACGCCTCGCGCACCTTGCTGTTCAACACTTCCACGCTTGCCTGGGACGATGAGCTGCTCGACCTGTTTACCATTCCGCGCAGTATGATGCCCGAAGTGAAATCGTGCGACAGCATTTTTGGCGAAACAAATCTCAACGGAATTTTACAAAAAAACGTGCCCATTGCAGGCGTGCTCGGCGATTCGCACGGCGCGCTCGTGGGGCAAATGTGCTTTGCGCAGGGCATGGGAAAGTCCACCTACGGCACAGGTTCATCGCTGATGGTAAACGTGGGCGAGAAAAATTTGCCTGCGCCAAAAGGGCTTGTAACCTCGGTGGGCTTTGCCGCGCAGGGAAAAACGTTTTACGCTTTTGAAGGAAATATTCACTTTACCGGCGCCACCATTAAGTGGCTAATTGACGATTTGCAGCTGATAAATTCCTCTGCCGAAAGCGAAAATATTGCCACAAGCGTGCCCGATAACGGCGGCGTGTACTTGGTTCCAGCCTTTGCCGGACTTGGCGCGCCGTGGTGGAACAGCGAGGCGCGCGCCATCATTTGCGGCATGACGCGCGGCTCGGGCAAGGCGCATGTTGTTCGCGCAGCGCTTGAAGCAATTGCTTACCAGGTAAAGGATTTGGCGGAGCTGATGACGGGCGAATCGGGCATAAAAATTGCCGAGCTGCGCGTGGACGGCGGACCGGTGAAGAACAACTTTTTGATGCAATTTCAAGCCGACATGCTCGGCACAAAAATTAACCGAAGCGAAATTGCCGAAGCCTCTGCACTCGGCGCTGTGCTTATGAATGGGCTTGCTTTGGGAAGATACAAAACCTTGGAAGAAGTTGCAGCTTTGCGAAAAAGCAACGACTACATCGAAAGAAAAATGGACGTTTCTTTGGTAGAAAAAAACTACAGCGGTTGGAAAAAAGCGGTAGAAAAAGCAATGATGTAGCGCATGAAAAAAATGGAAGTGCACGTAAAAAGTATTTTGGAAAAAAATTTGGAAAAATAATGTTTCCCATTCGCGAATATCAAGAAAAAATTGAGCAATTTTACGCGCTAATGTTGGCCAACAAAAATATTGTTGACATAAAATTAGCTGACGATAAATGGACGCTAAAAGAAATGCTTGGACACTTGGTGGACTCGGCATCGAACAACCACCAATGGTTTATCCGCCTGCAACTTGAGAAGCAGGCAAGCTTTCCGGCATACGACCAAGAAGCGTGGAAAAATGCAACAAAAATTACCGCGTATAATTTTGAAGATTTGGTAAATTTGTGGAAGAGTTACAACCAATTTTTGCTGCACATCATTCAGCAAATTGACGAAAATAATTTGAGCAACGTTTGGGTAGAAAAACAAATTACGCTAAAAGAAAAGGTGGAAGATTACTTCGTTCGGCACATGAATTGGCACCTTGATTTGTACAAAACAAGAATTGAAGAAATTAACGCAGCTGTTTTATTTTCAAATAGTTGCAGTTAAAATTTTGCCATTTGTCATGCTGAACGAAGTGAAGAACCGAAGCTCGGCGGAGCCAATCTACTAACTTGAGATGCTTCGACCGTCTCAGCAAGACAGTTGGGAAAAGCAACGTCATTGCGAGGAGCGAGGTACGAGCGACGTGGCAATCTCAAGCCATTGGTAAGAGATTGCTTCGCTAAACCCGCTCGCAATGACGTGGTTTTTCGACAAGCTCAGCACGACAGCGGGCAAACATTGTGGTGAATTTCGAAAATCATTAATAATTTACAAAATAAAAAAAATGGCTTACAAACAAAAGTTGACCTTTGGGCTGATAGTCGGCACAAGGAATATTTTCAACGCAAAAGTAGCGCAGGCTTCGCGCAGCGTGGTAATGAAAAAGCTGGAGCAGCTAGGCTACGGCTACGTTGTGGTATCGGAGCAGGACACCAACCTGGGCTGCATTGAAACGTATGAGGACGCGAAAAAATGCGCGAAGCTATTTAGCGAAAAGCGCAACGAAATTGATGGAATTCTTGTCGTTCTGCCCAACTTTGGCGACGAAGGCAGCATTGTAAACTCCATCAACATGGCGAAGTTGAACGTGCCCATCATGGTGCAGGCCTGCGATGACGACAACGATAAGGTGGACGTAAACAGCCGCCGCGATGCGTTTTGCGGAAAAATTTCGGTGTGCAACAACTTTTACCAATACGGGCTTCCGTACACCGAAACCACCTTCCACACGCAGCCTTTGGAGAGCGAATCGTTCGTGAGCGACATTCACCGTTTTGCCGCTGTGTGCCGCGTAACCAATGGGCTGCGCAGCGCGCGCATTGGCGCTATTGGCGCGCGCCCGGCTAACTTTCAAACCGTTCGCGCAAGCGAAAAAATACTACAGGCAAGCGGCATAACCGTGGTTCCGGTGGACATGTCGGAAATTATTTTTGCGGCACAAAAGTTGGCAGGTTCTGCTGCTGTTGCCAAAAAAGTAGAAGAAATTAAGGCCTACGGAAAAATTCCAAGCCGCATTCAAGAAGATAAAATTGTGCGTCAAGCGCAGTTTGGCCTTGCCGTTGAGAATTGGATTGCCGCCAACGAAATTGACGCAAGCACGCTACAGTGCTGGGATTCGCTGGAAAAAAATTACGGCTGCGCCGCCTGCGTTACCATGAGCATGATGGGCGAAAAGCTGCTGCCCAGCGCCTGCGAGGTGGATATTGCCGGCGCGGTTTCCATGTACACGCTTATGCTGGCAAGCGGCACGCCCAGCGCGCTGCTCGATTGGAACAACAACTTTGCGCAGGACCGCAACAAGTGCGTGTGCACCCACTGCGGCAACTACCCAAAGAGCTTTATGCAAACCACGCCCTAAATTTCTACGCTTGATGTTTTGGTAACGCAGCTGGGGCACTAAGATACTTTTGGCGCGGTGAAAGGCAAAGTTGCGCCCGGCGCATTTTCGTACTTC
Source organism: Prevotellaceae bacterium (assembly GCA_031285695.1). Taxonomy (GTDB): domain Bacteria; phylum Bacteroidota; class Bacteroidia; order Bacteroidales; family UBA932; genus JAITMY01. Next base: position 4,854 of record JAITVR010000104.1, on the reverse strand, counting down.
CGCATTTCAACCGACGATACGGCAGGCTGCGTAAAAGCTTACGTGGGCGAGGGACAAATTACCGCTGACCCCTACGGAATGGACGGTGGAATTGCGGTAACGCAGGTAAATAATTTGCAAAATTTGCTCAAGTTTATTTGCAAAAACGGCTTTGAGCACCACGTGGCTATGGGCCGCGGAAGCCTTGCTGACATTATTGAAGAGGCTACCGTAAACTACCTAAATTGGGAAGTTTACAGGCACGAATAGTTTTTTTGCATTTGCATAAAAAAAGCGATTACGTTTTGGCGTAGTCGCTTTTTTGTTTTGAAGCTCGTGTTTGTCATGCTGAACGAAGTGAAGCATCTCAAGTTTGTGGTTTGAGATTGGTTCTGTAGAGCTCCGGTTGCTGCTTCGTTCAGACCTCGCTCGGCGCAATGCATGCTTGGTATTTTTCTAAAGGCGCTTTTTTATCGCCTCAATTCTGCGGTAGGCCTCGTTAATGCGCTCTTTACTAATTTTATTGGTGCGCACTAACTTTTCAATAATATCAACTGCTTTTTGGGCTACCTGCGGGTCGTAGGTTTTGCCGTTGTTGCTTAGTATAAGCATGTCAACGCCTGCGTTTACGGACTTTTCTAAGGCTACCTCAAAGCTGTAATTTTCTACTATGGCGCCCATGGCCATATCGTCGGTAATGACTAAGCCGTGGAAGTTTAGCTCGCGGCGAATAATGCCGTTAACTATTTTTTTCGATAGGGTGGCGGGGTACTTGGGGTCGAGCTTGCGGTTGAATACGTGCGATACCATTATCATGTCGCAGTGGCCGCTCTTTATCAGCTCGCGGTAGGGAATGAGCTCCCTGCGCGTCCACGTTTTGGTAACATCGGTAAGGCCTAAGTGCGAATCATTGGCGCTGCTGCCGTGCCCGGGGAAGTGCTTGGGCGAGGTTAAAATGCTGCGCCGGCGGTGCTCGTCAATCCAAATGCGGGAGTGCTTTGCCACGATTTCGGGATTGGCGGAAAAGCTGCGCTCCACTTTTCCAATCACAGGGCAGCTGGGGTTTACATCAACATCAACGCAGGGAATGAAGTTGAGGTTGAAGCCGAGATTGTGCAGCAGCTCGGCCGTTTTTTTTGCGTAAAATCGGGTGCTGTCAGCGCTATTTATTTTGCCCAAATACTTTGCGCTTACCGTGGTGGGAAATCCTGCCGAGGTCTTGAGCCGGTTTACCTTTCCGCCCTCTTGGTCAATGGAAATTATGAGCTTGTCCGAGGTGAGATTTTGCAAATCGGTGCACAGCTTTTTTGTTTGCGCAGGCGAGGTAATGTTGCGCCCGCGGGTTTTGCTCACAGCGTCGTAGTCAAACAGGATTACGCCGCCCACGTGCAGGTTTTTTACATCGCCGTAAATGTGATTTTTTTGCGTAAACTCCGTGCCGCGAAAGCCAACCACGAGCATTTGCGCTATTTTGTAGCGAAGGCTGTCGGCAGCGTGCAGCGTGGCGCAGTGCAGCGCGATGAGGGTAAGAAGTAGGAGTTTTTTCAAGGTAAGAGGATTACGAAGATTACGAAGATTACGAAGTTTAGGAAGAGGTAAAAACTTCTTAAGTTTCTAAATCTTCTTAAACTTCCTATTTATTCCCCTCCAAACAAATGCAAATACCCCTTATGGGTTTCGTTCACGGTTTTGCGCTGCTTGTTGAGGCCGGTGGCTTTTAGCACGTAAAAGTAAACGCCGTCGGGGGCAGTGGCGTTAGTGTTGCGCATTTTGCCGTCCCAGCTAAAGTTGATGTCGCCGCTGCTGCTGAACATGAGCTGCCCGTAGCGGTTCATTACGTTAATTTCGATAGATTGCAGCGACTGCGTGTTGCCCTCGGGGTCGCGCAGGGCAAACACATCGTTTTTGCCGTCGTTGTTGGGCGTAAATACGGTGGGAATGGCATCTTTGTTGAGCAAAAATTCGTCCACCTCCAAAAACATGGTGTCGGCGCTGATGCAGCCCTGCGCATTTTTTACGTGCAGGGTTATGGGGTAGCGGCCGGGCTGGTACAGCTTGCTGTTGTAGTCAATAGGAAATACCTCGGTGGCCGAATCGTAGGTTATGATGGGCGGCGTAATGAGCGGCAGGTTTTCGGGAATTTCATTGCCCTGCACGGAGTCATTTTGCAGCTCGTCTTCGGGCTGCTCGTACAGGTTTGAAAATAGCGACCAGGTAAAAATGGAAACGCTATCGGGGTGGCTAAGCGGGTTGTTGGAGTTGATGGAAGCGTTGACCAGCTTAACTACCGCCGGAGATTCTTCGTTGTCTTCTCCCGTTTTTTCTTCAAAATCTTTTACGCCGTTATCGTCGGCTTTTTCAACGTACAGCTTCATTTTGGCGTAGGTGGCCATGGCCTCAATTACGCCGGTGCTCATGGTGTCCACGTTGCCAAAGTAGTTGCTAACTTCGAGCTTGTAGCTGGCGTTGTAGTAGGGCGAGGTAATGGCAATGGGCGGAAGAATTCTTGTTTTCCACTCCTCATTCACATCTTCTACAGCTACGCCCTTGTAAATATCCACCGAGGTTGTCCACTCCACTTTTTTAATGTAGCAAAGCGGGTTGTTGCCGCACTCCACTCCCGATAGGTCGGGGAATTCGCGCTCCACCCTTCGCGGTTGCCACAAGTCCACGTATTTGTACGAAAAGTACAGAAAAAGAACATCGGGCTGCTCGGCGTTGGGGTAAAACAGGGGCTCTAAGTTAAGAAACTCGCAGCTTTGCGAAACTTTTATAATGGTATCAATGCGAAACGTGTCGAGAATTACCCAAGCGTTGAACGTGTCGGCAGGCACAATCCTGTAGCTTTTGGGAATGTAAAGTGTGGTATCGGCGTACAGCGTATCGCGCCTTTCTACAATGCTATCGCCTCCGGTAAAAGATTGCAGCGTATCGTATCGCACAATTTTTTCGTAGCAAAACGAATCGCAGCGCAGCGTATCGTACACCGTTTGCAGCGTATCGGTAATCACGCGGTAGCAGCCGTAGCCAAGGCTGTCGGGTAGGGTAGAAGTTTTATTTTCAGAAGTGTAGGTAAACTGCTGCGTGGGCAGCGTGCATCGGCTGCTATCGCGCACCAGCTGCGGAAAAGTTACGGAGCTTATCGCTTCCGAAATTTCCGCCGTATCGGCAAAAAGTTGCTGGTTGAACTGCCTGCTTGCCGTATCCAGCTTGTACCACGTAAAATGCCGCACGCGCCCCACGGGTTGCTTGGCCTCAAGCGTTCCCCATTTTTCAAAAAAAACAAAAATCTTGTCCTGCGTTCGGCTCAGCGGCGTGTAGCGCGTAGTGTCTGATGGCAGCGGACGGCGGTACTTGGTGCTGTCGGTGTAGTCGGCGCGCTCGGAGCTTATTTGCGCAAAAGCGCCCGCCGAAAGCAGCGCAAGTAGCAGCAGTAGCAAATATTTTTGCACGGTACAAGCCATAAACTAACTCTTAATTCTTAATTTTTAATTCTTAATTGAGTAGAGCGGTGCAAACTTATGAAAAATAAATGCCTTACACGGTGTCGCCTGTAGTTTAAAACGTTAATTTTTCTATCTTTGTATCGCTAAAAAGGAGCAAAGATGAAATGGATTAAAGATTTAAAGACTACAGGAGCAAGGACAAAGCCTTTTGTCTTTCTATCTTTGTTCTTTCCGTCCGTTATTTTATGGTAAAGCAAAAAATAGTAAACGACCCCGTGCACGGGTTTATCAGCATTCGCACCGCGCTGGCGTATGAGCTCATTGCGCACCCGTACTTTCAGCGGCTGCGCAACGTAAAGCAGCTGGGGCTTACGCATTTGGTGTACCCCGGAGCGTGCCACACGCGCTTTCAGCACGCGCTGGGCGCCATGCACCTTATGGGGCAGGCCTTGGAGGAGTTGCGCCACAAGGGGCACGCCATTTCTGACGAAGAAATGGAGGCTGCCGAGTGCGCCATGCTGCTGCACGATATTGGTCACGGCCCGTTTAGCCACGCGCTTGAGTTCAGCATTGTGGGCAAGGTGTCGCACGAGGATATTTCCGCTGCCATGATGCAAAATTTGAACTGCGAATTGGGCGGAAAGCTCGACCTTACGCTTGCTATTTTTCACAACCGCTATCCGCGAAAAATTTTCCATCAGCTCGTCTCCAGCCAGCTCGATGTGGACAGGCTCGACTACCTGCGCCGCGACAGCTTTTTTTCGGGCGTAGCCGAAGGCGCCATTGGCGTGGAGCGCATCATCAAAATGCTCGAAGTGGTAAACGATGAGGTGGTGGTGGAGGCCAAAGGCATGCACTCCGTCGAAAAATTTTTGATAGCCCGCCGCCTGATGTACTGGCAGGTTTACTTGCACAAAACGGTAATTGCTGCCGAGCAGCTATTGGTCAATATTTTTGCGCGTGCAAAAAGTTTGGTGCAGCAAGGAAAAACATTGTTTTCCACCGAAGCCTTGCTGTTTTTTTTACAGCAAAATGTTGAGCTCAAAAATATAAGCAACGCCGACACGCTGCGCCACTTTTCGCTCCTTACCGATAGCGATGTGGATTGCGCCATAAAAGCCTGGTGCTCGCACCCCGACAAGGTTTTGAGTACGCTGTGCCAAATGTTGGTGGCACGAAGATTGCCAAAAGTTGAAATTCAAGACGAGAAATTTTCGACCGAAAAAGTAGCGGAGCTACAGCAAAAAACCGCCGCATTTTTTGGCGTAAATAATGAAGAAACTTCCTACTTTGTGCAAACCGATGCGCTGGTAAACAAGGCGTATAGCCTCACCGGAAATCCCATAAAAATACTGCACAAAAACGGCAACCTGCGCGATATTTTCGAAATTTCGGACATGCTCAACGCCACCGCTTTTAAGCAGGATAC
>JAITVR010000096.1 GCA_031285695.1 Prevotellaceae bacterium | reverse complement strand
CGGTTCATGCAGTCGGCAATATCCTCAACGGAGTTGACCAAGGTTCCATCAAGGTCAAAGATAATGGCAGCGTAATTTTTCACTTAAACTTTTACTTTAAATAATATATTATAATATTTTGTTTATAAACTATTTATGTTTTTAAAATATTTACTTGGCATTGGCAAACCACTCTTCCACGCCATTGCGATAGCGTTTTGAAACATCAATCTCGGCGCCCGAAGTTAGCTTCAGCCGCCCTAACGACATGCCGCTCACATAACTTTTGTTGACAATAAATGCCCTATGAACTCTCACAAAACGAATATCTAAAACGTTGCTCCATAGTGATATATTCATTTTTGTTCGATACTGCTCGCCATTGGCTGTAACAACAAAAACCACATCATCTCTTGATTCAACGTATAGTATGGTGTCCACCTCAATTTTTACTTTGCGCCGCTCCGATGTGAACTCAATAAATTTACTTTGCGCTTTGTCAACGGCAAGTTTTACACTTAAAATTTTTTCAAAGGCCAAAAAAGTAATGAGTAAGAACCAGATAAATAGCGGGTTGAATAGCACGCTTGAGGCTTCGGAAAGCTGAAATTTGAGGTGCCAGCAGCAAATCAAAATTATGAATAAGTACTCCATTATGAGCACTATCAGCAGCAGGTATATTGTTTCGAGAATTGCTCTGCGGCGATTTTTGTAGCTTATGGTGCTGCCAAAAAACTTCGCAAATAGCACACAGGGAAGCAATGTTACCGCCAAAACAATGGCTTGACCATAGCTCTCGGTTAGGCTTGTGAATATGAGGCTAATCAGTAGTACCGCTGTCAACCAATAAATTATTTCAAAGTATTGCTTCAAATTTCGGCTGTTTTCGCAACAAATGTACAAAAAAAGAGGGCGCATTGCTGCTGTTTTTGCATTTGTGGGGATTTGATTGTTGAAGCAGGGGATTTGGCGAAGCTGAGCAGCACCAAAATGACCACAGAGGTAGTAATTTTGCCTTTGAATAATTAACCTTTTAATTTTTACAACTATGGTACAGCTATTTTTTACAGGTGGGGTTGGGGGAATGACAATCCTAACCATTATTTTGTTAGCCCTGCTGCTGGCAGCATGGAAAGCGCCCGCATGGATTAAGGAAATCGGCAAAATTGCCCTTGTTACAGGGACGATTTTTACGTTAATAGGATTTATACAAGTGGCAGGTATTATGCATGTTACCAAAGATGTGCCTCTAAGTGTCTATGCGGCAGGCATAAAAGTGGCAAGCTTTGCAATAGTTTATGGATTGGGCATTTATCTTGTATCCTTAATTATCCGCATAATTCAAAAGTCACGAATTTAATAGTAAAGTTTTACTTTAAGTAAACCGTTGTAAATTGCATGTATATTCTACTTGTGATTTTTATAAATAAAAAGCGGGGCAAATATTTGTCCCGCTTTTTTCAACCAAAAATTACAGCTTAAAGCCTTTTCAACGCTTGCTCCCAATCCGCCTTAATATCGTCAACGTGCTCAATGCCAACCGAGAAGCGAATCATGTTGGGAAGTACGCTACTTGCCGCTTTTTCCGCATCGCTTAGCTGCGCGTGCGTGGTGCTTGCGGGGTGCGTAACAATGGATTTGGCATCGCCTAAGTTGGATACGTGGCTCATTAGCTCAAAGCTGCCAATTAGCTTTTCGGTTTCGGCCAAACCTCCTTTTACAAAGACAGATAGCATGCCACCAAAGCCCTTGTGCAAATATTTTTTTGCCAAAGTATGGTACTTGCTGCTTCGCAATCCGGGGTAGTTTACGCGCTCCACCTTCGGGTGTTTTTCGAGCCATTGCGCTAATTCTAAAGCGTTTGCATTGGTTCGCTCGGCGCGTAGCGAAAGCGTTTCGAGCCCCTGCAAAAACAAAAACGAGTTGAACGGGCTAATGCAGGGGCCAACATCGCGCAGGCCCTCCACGCGAGCGCGCACGCCAAAGGCAATGTTGCCAAAGGGACTTTTTTCGCCAAAAGTTTCCCAAAAATTGAGCCCGTGGTAGCTTTCCGAGGGCTCGCTAAACATGGGGTATTTTCCGTTGCCCCAGCTGAAGTTGCCGCCATCGACAATGACGCCGCCCATGGCCGTGCCGTGCCCGCCAATCCACTTGGTGGCAGAGTGCACCACAATATTTGCTCCCCACTCCACGGGGCGACAAAGGTAGCCGCCCTGCCCAAAGGTGTTATCGACAATGAGCGCAATGCCGTGCTTTTTTGCCAACTCGGCAATGGGCTCAAAATCAGGAATATTATACTCCGGATTTCCGATATTTTCGACGTAAATAGCCTTTGTTTTTTCGTTAATAAGCGAGGCAATACTTTGTACATCATCGCCTTGGGCAAAACGAACATCGATACCAAATCGCTTGAGCACAACTTTGAACTGATTGTGCGTGCCGCCGTACAAGTACGATGAGCTGACAATGTTATCGCCAGCTTCCGCAAGCATTTGAATGGCAATAAATTGCGCTGCGTGCCCCGAAGCTGTAGCCACGGCGTTGGTTCCGCCTTCGAGCGCAGCCATGCGCTTTTCAAACACATCGGTGGTGGGGTTGTGCAGGCGCGTGTACATGTAGCCAAACTCCTTTAGCGCAAACAAATTGGCGGCATGCTTGCTGTCCTTAAATTGGTAGGCGTTGCTAAGGTAAATGGGCACCGAAGTGGCGCCGGTGCTGGGGTCGGGCGTGTAGCCGGCGTGCAGCTGCAGGGTTTCGAAGTGGAGGTTGCTCATGAATTTTCTATTTTTGATTGATGATTTACTATTTGGGAAGATTAAGAAGTCTAAGAAGTTTAGGAATTTCCTTTTCTTCTTAAAATTCCTAATCTTCCGCATTTTTTACAACGGATACCCCTCAAAGTCGTACAGCGCAGTTGAGAGGTACCGCTCGCCGGTGTCGGGGAGCAGCGCTACAATAGTTTTGCCTGCGTGCTCGGGCATTTGCGCCAGCTGCACGGCGGCAAACATGGCTGCGCCCGACGAAATTCCCACCAACAGCCCTTCGGTTTGCGCCAGCAGCCGCGAGGTGCGTATGGCATCGTCATCGCTTACCGCAATGATTTTGTCAACTATTTGGTTATTAAAGTTTTGTGGAATAAAATTTGCGCCAATACCCTGAATTTTGTGCGAGCTTGGCTTTCCGCCGCTCAGCACGGGCGAAGCAGCAGGCTCTACGGCAACAATTTTTACCTTCGGGTTGTGCGCCTTAAGCACCTCGCCCACGCCGCTAATGGTGCCGCCTGTGCCAACACCCGCCACAAAAATATCGACTTTTCCATCGGTGTCGCGCCAAATTTCTTCGCCCGTAGTGCGCCGGTGCGCAGCGGGATTGGCGGGATTGCTAAACTGCTGTAAAATAAGGCTATCGGGTGTTTTCGCCTGCAATTCTTCCGCCTTTTTTACGGCGCCGCTCATGCCTTCGGCGCCCGAAGTTAGCACTACCGTTGCGCCCAGCGCCTTGAGCAGGTTGCGCCGCTCGAGGCTCATGGTTTCGGGCATGGTAAGCACCAGCTTGTAGCCCCTGCACGCCGCCGCAAGCGCCAGGCCCACGCCCATATTTCCGCTGGTGGACTCAATAATGGTTGCGCCGGGCTTGAGCTTTCCCTGCGCTTCGGCATCTTCAACCATGGCAAGGGCGGCGCGGTCTTTTACGCTGCCAAGCGGATTGAAGCATTCAAGCTTTGCTAATATATTGACATTCGGATAGTTAGCGTGTGAAAATCGCTGAACTTCAAGCAGGGGCGTGTTGCCTATAAGGTCGGCAAGCTGGTGGGCAATTTTTGGCATGGTAATTTTAGGTTTTGGGTGGTAAAATAGGCCGCACAAAGTTACCTATTTTTTTTGTATCCTACGATACGTAAGGCATTGTGCCGCGCTACCGCCTTTTTTATATATATTTTGCAATTTATTTATAATCATGATTTTAATATCTTGTTAAAAAGTATGGCGAGCTAAATTCGTTTCCTAAGGCTTTTAACATGTACCTTTGTAGCATGACAAAACACCCCCTCTTTTATCATCGGGGGTGTTTATTTTTTACACCAGAGATAAGCTTTTTTATATAGAATATTTTTTACTAAACTTAAAAGTCATGGAAGTAGGACTTTTTGCCGAAACAAGCGTGGAAAACGAGGTAAAACAAAAGGAAGTGGCGGCTGCTGCCGAAAAAATGGTGGTGGCTGAGCCCAAGGAAAAAGAGGTGCTAACAACGTACACCTACGAGGAGGCCACCAAGGCCGCCACCGAATACTTTGGCGGCGACAGCATGGCGGCCAGAAACTGGGTGAACAAGTACGCACTAAAGGACTCGTTTGGCAATATTTACGAGCACACGCCCGCCGATATGCACCGCCGCTTGGCGCGCGAGTTTGCCCGCATTGAGCGCAAGTACGCCAACCCGATGACGGAGCAGGAAATTTTTGAGCTGCTGGACCACTTTAAGTACGTCATTCCGCAGGGCGGCCCCATGACGGGCGTGGGCAACAAGTACCAAGTTGCCTCACTTTCAAACTGTTTTGTAATTGGCACCAACCCGCCGGCCGATTCCTACGGCGGCATTTTCCGCGTGGACGAGGAGCAGGTACAGCTCATGAAGCGCCGCGGCGGCGTAGGGCACGATTTGTCGCACATTCGCCCAAGCGGAACTCCCGTACTAAATAGCGCGCTCAACTCTACGGGTTTGGTTCCCTTTATGGAAAGATACTCCAACTCCACGCGCGAGGTGGCTATGGACGGTCGCCGCGGCGCGCTGATGCTGAGCGTAAGCATTAAGCACCCCGATGCCGAAAAGTTTATTGATGCCAAAATGGAAAGCGGCAAGGTTACAGGCGCCAACGTTTCGGTAAAAATTGACAACGAATTTATGGAGTGCGTAAAGAGCGGAAAGCCTTACGTGCAGCAGTATCCCATTGATGCCGAAGAGCCAAAGTTCCGCTTTGAGGTGGACGCAAGTAAATTGTGGAACAAAATTGTGCACAACGCTTGGCAAAGCGCCGAACCCGGCATTCTGTTTTGGGACACCATTATCGGTCAGTCGGTGCCCGATTGCTACGCCGATTTGGGTTTCCGCACGGTTTCAACAAATCCCTGCGGCGAAATTCCGCTTTGCCCCTACGACAGCTGCCGCCTTATTGCCATCAACCTTTACGGCTACGTGGAAAATCCGTTTACCCAAAAGGCTTCGTTCAACATGCCGCTTTACAAAGAGCACGTGCACAAAGCCATGCGCATGATGGACGATGTGATTGACTTGGAGCTGGAAAAGATTGACGCCATTATAAGCAAAATTGAGGCCGACCCCGAGCAGGAAGATATTAAAATGGTAGAGCGCAACCTTTGGAAAAAGATTCGCGAAAAAGCCATCATGGGTCGCCGCACGGGTTTGGGCATTACCGCCGAGGGCGACATGCTGGCCGCCATGGGCCTGCGCTACGGCTCCGACGATGCCATTGAATTTGCCGTAGATAAGCAAAAAACTTTGGCAGTAGAAGCCTACCGCGCATCGGTAACTATGGCAAAGGAGCGCGGCGCCTTCAAAATTTACGATGCCAAGCGCGAGGAAAACAACCCCATGATTGGCCGCATACGCGAGGCCGACCCTGCGCTGTACGAAGAAATGAAGCAGCACGGTCGTCGCAACATTGCCATGCTTACCATTGCTCCCACGGGCACCACCAGCATCATGTCGCAAACCACCTCGGGTATTGAGCCGGTATTTATGCCCTTTTACAAGCGCCGCCGCAAGGTAAACCACAACGACAAAAACGTGAAGGTAGCCTTTGTGGACGAAAAAGGCGATGCTTTTGAAGAATTCTTGGTGCTGCACCACAAGTTTGTAACCTGGCTCGAAACCAACGGCTACAGCACAAAAGAGCTGGAAGGCGCAAGCGAAGAATTTATTGCCGCCATAGCCGAAAAATCGCCCTACCACAAGGCCACCTCAAACGATGTGGACTGGGTAGCCAAGGTAAAAATGCAGGGGCAAATGCAGCAGTGGGTGGACCACTCCATTAGCGTAACCGTAAACCTGCCCAACAGCATCAACGAGGAAATGGTGGCCAAGGTGTATCAAACCGCCTGGGAAAGCGGCTGCAAAGGCATTACCGTTTACCGCGATGGCTCGCGCAACGGCGTGCTGGTGGCCGCAGGCAGCAGCAACGCTTCTACCGACAAAATGCCCACCAAGCGCCCCGAAGAGCTGGAGGCCGACGTAATTCGCTTCCGCAACGGCACCGAGGAATGGATAGCCTTTGTAGGCCTGTACAACAACCAGCCCTACGAAGTATTTACCGGCATGGCCGGCGATGACGACCTGCTTATGCCGCGCAGCGTAAAAAAGGGAAAAATTATTAAAACCGTTGACCCGCTCAACCCCGAAAAAAGCATTTACAACTTTGAGTACGAAAACAAGTACGGCTACATGCAATCGGTCAACGCCATTTCGTACATGTTCAACAAGGAGTACTGGAACTACGCACGCTTCATTTCGGGCGTGCTGCGCAACGGCGTTCCCCTGGTCGATGTCATCAACATTGTGGACGGGCTGCACTTCGAAAGCGATTCCATCAACTCATGGAAGGTCGGCGTAGAGCGCTCGCTCAAGCAGTACATTCCCGATGGCACCAAGGCCGAAGAGGGGCAAAAATGCAGCGAGTGCAACTCCGAAGACTTAGTCTATCAAGAAGGCTGCCTTACCTGCAAAAGCTGCGGCCACTCCAAGTGCGGTTAATTTTAATGGAAAATTGAGAGTTGAAAATTGAAAATGAGAGTAACGCTAAAGGTGCATTACTCTCATTTTGTAAAATATCATTTTCAACTCTCAACTTTCAACTCTCAACTATATGAATTTTCCCCAACCTTTTATCGACGTTATCAACGCGCACCACGTGCTCACGCTTGCCACCTGCGTAAGCGATGAACCGTACTGCAGCTCCGTATTTTACGCCTTTTTTGAGGAAGAAAATTGCTTCGTATTCTCATCGGAAAGCAACACCAAGCACGTAAAAGATTTGGCGCACAACATGTGCGTGGCCGCCAACATTGCCCTCGAAACCGAGGCCATAGGCAAAATTCAGGGCGTGCAAATTCAAGGCCTGGTGCACCGCCCCGAGGGCGAGCTGCTGAAGCGCGCAAAAAAAGCGTACATGCGCCGCTTTCCCTACGCCGCGCTAATATCCACCACCTTTTGGGTGCTCGAACCCACCTGGGCCAAGCTTACCGACAACCGCTTAGGCTTTGGCAAAAAGCTAACTTGGGAAAAGGAAGCGTTGGTAGCTACCGACTTCCTCAACGAAAAGTACAGCTCTCAATTAAAAATTAGGAATTAAAAGAAAAGGCTACCTATTGTCATGCTGAGCTCTTTTAATTCTTAATTCCTAATTTTTAATTGACAATCACGTAGTCCATTTTCACATCAAAGGGCTCGTGCGGTACCTCGTCAAGCAGCTGGCAGCCGAAGCACACGCCAACTTTTACAAGGTTTTCTACCTTCAAAAATTTATCGTAGTAGCCTTTTCCTCTTCCCATGCGGTTATTGTTCCTATCAAACGCCAGGCCGGGAATAATAGCAAGGTCGAGTAGCGGCATTTCATCAAGTGCTGCCTCGGGCTCCAGAATACCGAAGGCGCCGGGGCGTAAACCTGCCGTCATTGCGAGAAGCGAGGAACGAGCGACGTGGCAATCTCCAACCAATGGCGTGAGATTGCTTCGTCGTTCCTCCTCGCAATGACGAGAAAGGGGCGAGGCGAGCAATCTCCCCACCTTCATTACCTCGCCGCACACCACGGGCAAGTATATATTTTTTTCGCCGCTCCACCGCTGCAAAAAATTGTGCGTTTGCACCTCGGTTTTTAGCGAGGCGTAGAGCAAAATGTTTTTTGCCCGCTTAAATTCCTCCAGCGCCTCCACCTGCGCCATTACCGCGACCGATTGCTCCGCAATTTCTTGGGGTGTCATTTGCTTTAGCCGCAGCTTTACCTGCTGCCGCAGGGCGTTTTTTTGTTGGGAAATGTTCATAGCAGTTAATCGTATCGTTAGTAGCTCCCTAAAGGGTGCCACCCCCACGAAGGTGAACTACTCCACCTTTACTATAAAGTAATTTTTCTTTCCCTTTTGCACCAGCAGGTATTTTCCGTTGAGCAGCATTTCTGCTGAAATTTCGGATTCGGAGTCCGTCAACTTCTCCTTGTTGATGCTTACGCCGCCGCCCTGCACCAGCTTGCGGAATTCGCCTTTGGAGGGGAAAACTTGCGTTTCTACCGCCAGCAATTCGCCTGCTTTTATGGACAACTTTTCTTTGGCTACAGCAAATGTGGGCACACCTTCAAATACGGATAAAAAAGTTTCCTCGTCAATTTTTTTCAGCACCTCAGAAGTTGCGTTGCCGAATAAAACTTCGGAGGCTTCCACCGCTTTGTTATACTCCTCTTCGGAGTGCACCATGCAGGTAACTTCTTTTGCCAAAGACTTTTGCAGTGGTCGCAAATGTGGTGCGGCGGCTTGCTCTTCGCTTAGCTTTGCAACTTCGTTTTGCGAAAGCGTGGTAAAAATTTTGATGTACTTTTCGGCATCGGCATCGCTCACGTTGAGCCAAAATTGGTAGAACTTGTAGGGCGAAGTGTAGCGCGCATCAAGCCAAATGTTGCCGCTTTCGGTCTTGCCAAATTTACCACCGTCGGCCTTGGTAATGAGCGGGCAGGTAAGCGCCCATGCCTCGCCGCCGGTTTTGCGGCGAATGAGCTCGGTGCCGGTGGTAATGTTGCCCCACTGGTCGCTGCCGCCCATTTGCAGCTTGCAGTTTTTGTTTTGGTACAGGTGCAAAAAGTCAAAACCTTGCACCAGCTGGTAGGTAAATTCGGTAAACGACATGCCGTCGGTGGCCTCGCCCGTGAGGCGTTTTTTTACCGAATCCTTGCTCATCATGTAGTTTACGGTAATGTGCTTGCCGATGTCGCGAATGAAATCGAGGAACGAAATGGGCTTCATCCAGTCGTAGTTATTTACCAATTCGGCGGCGTTGGGCGTTGCACTTTCAAAGTCCAAAAACTTGGCCAGCTGCTTTTTTATGCTTTCTTGATTGTGTCGTAAAGTCTTTTCGTCCAAAAGGTTACGCTCAAGTGATTTTCCGCTTGGGTCGCCAATCATGCCTGTGGCACCGCCAACGAGCGCAATAGGTTTGTGCCCGCAGCGCTGAAAATGCTTGAGCATCATTACGCCCACCAAGTGGCCAATGTGCAGCGAGTCCGCCGTGGGGTCAATGCCCACGTAGGCCGATGTCATTTCTTTTTTCAGCTGCTCTTCCACGCCCGGCATCATGTCGTGAATCATGCCGCGCCACTTGAGTTCTTCTACAAAGTTCATGTTTACTAAAGTTGTGTTATTGTTGTTTGGCCGCGCAAAGTTAATCAAAGCTTGGTAATTTCCATTATCGGCTTTGTGTAGCGCATCTAAATATTGCTTTCGCACATCGCTTTCCGAGCCTAAAATATTTCCACCCCAAGAAAACACCTCTCGCTTAAAAATATGCTTGGCAATAACATCGGCAAGCAGGCGCGAGTGGCGCCCGTTGCCGTTGGGGAAGCAGTGTATCTCAACAATGCGGTGCTTTATGCGCAGCGCAATTTCGTCCTCGGCGTAGGTTTTGTTGGCTATCCAAAACCTTGCATCGTCAAGCAGCTGCCGCAGCAGCATAGCCACCTGCGATTTGTCTTTGCCAATGTTTTTGTTCGTTTTCCGTATCGTGCCTGCCCACTGCCACACGTTGCCGAACATTTTTCGGTGCAGGTCGAAAATAAATTTTTCGGACAAAATACGCTCGCTGCTGAATTTTTGCGACCACACCCACAGCTCGGCTTCCTCTATGTTTTGCTGCTCAAACTCGTCCAACTCCGCTTTGGTCGAAATGGTTTTGATGAGTAAACCCTCTTTCTCCTCCTCGTCTATCGGCGTTTGCCCGTATATGTACTTTAGCGTAAATCCCATAGCATGCGCGGCATTTCGTTTTTTATGGTGGCGGTGCGCTCTTGCACCGCCTGCTTTAGGCGCTTCTGTGAGTTGCCCTGCGCTTCTAATCTCATGTTGTTTGCGGTGCGCTGTACAACGCTTTGCGCCAACCGCTCGGCTTGCTTTTCTATCGTTTTGTCCAACGAACCCTCGTTGGGCACAAAACCGTACACTAACGTCATATTGAGCGCCTTGCCCATTTCGCGCAGAGTGTTGAGGGTAATATTTCCGTCAGCCTCGCGCAGCTCCATTTGCTGAACGCTTTGCGCGGCTATGCCCATGCGCTCGCCCAGCTGCCGTAGCGACATTTTAAGCGCGCTGCGTATGGTGCGTATCCAACCCGAAGGTGGTGCAGCAGCATTTTTTAGCAACGAAAAATTGTGCAATTTTTTGTCTGTTTGCAATATGAGCAACTTTTGTTGACTTGTGTTCATGCTGCAAATTTAAGTTTAAAAATTGAAATTTGCAAATGTATTTTCAGTTTTTAAGCTTAATTTTCAACTTTAAATTTCAGTTTATAAGCTTATAATTTTCATTTTAAAATCAAAGGAAACAAGGCGTAAATTTTTACCATTTCTTTTTGCTGAAAAGAAAAAAGCAGCGCGGATTTTCTCCACGCTGCTTTATTGGTGTAGGTGCAATTTTTTTTACATCATAACGCGCGAAACTACAATGGTAACGCACAGCATTACGGCGGCGGCTACAATGGCCAGCAGCTGCTTGAGCTCAGCAAAATCGTGTTCGTATTCGTTAGAAACTTTCATAATTCCTCCGTTTTTGTTTTTTTGAAGATTGTTCAACTAAAAAACGCGAGGGCGGGGAATTATGGTATTATTTTTAACATTTAATATATACGCCACAGCTGCACGGCTAAAAAAACTGTATCCTCGTTGTCATTCTGAGCAAAGCGAAGAATCTCAAGTTGTGATAACGGTCATCATTGTGCAAACTCGAGATTCTTCGCTTTGCTCAGAATGACAGCAGGGTGAAATTGCTAATTTTCAATCAGAGAATTTCTTTCACAACGTTTTGCATCTTTTTGATAATCAAATTGTTACAAAGATTTCCAATGCTGCCTTCGTGCGTGTGCTGCACGTTTTTGCTTGGCTTATACTCGCCGTTTTGCACCTGCAAACCTACGGTTTTGTACGCCTCGCGAAAGGGAACGCCCTCAAGCGCCATGCGGTTTACATCTTCTACGGTAAAAAGGTAATCGTACTTTTTGTCGTCCAAAATATTTTCTTTTACCGAAATATTGTGCAGCATAAAGTCCGCCATTTGTAGGCAATTCAGCATTTCCTCAATGGCGGGAAACATAATTTCCTTGAGCAGCTGCATGTCGCGGTGGTAGCCCAAGGGCAGGTTGGTGCACAGCAGCGCGACTTCATTCGGCACGCTTTGCAGGCGGTTACACTTGCCGCGAATGAGCTCAAACACATCGGGATTTTTTTTGTGCGGCATAATGCTGGAGCC
>JAITVR010000091.1 GCA_031285695.1 Prevotellaceae bacterium | reverse complement strand
GCACACGAGGCTACCGTAAATTGCTTGAGCTGCTTTTGCTTCAGCATATACACAAGGTAGCACAGCGCCAACGCCACCACTATAAACGCCAAGTAGTAGGTAATTTGGTAGTGGTTGCTTCCTATTTGCAGCGATAATCCTACAGCGGTAACGGCCGCGCCGAGCAAAACTTTTTTATTGTACGCCATAAGCACACCCGCCACCACCACCGGCATATACGCAATGGCGTAGGCTTTTGTAATGTGTCCCGCTTCAACTATTATAATGTTGTACGATGAAAGCGCAAAGGCAATAGCGCCAATGGTGGCCAGCCAAATATTGGCGCCCAGCGTAAGCATCAGCAGGTAAAAAGCAAGGAGGCTAAGCAGCAGAATTCTTATCGTTCTGTAATCAAAAGGCTCAAGTATCGTTTGCAAATATTTCACATAGTTACTTTGCCCTATGCCGTAAGCAGCCACGTGGTATGCCGGCATGCCGCCAAATATAGTGCCTGTCCACAGTGAGGTTTCGCCCGTTTCATCATAAAAATTTTTGAGCTCTTGCACCAAGCCCTCCACCTTTGTCATGTCGCCCTGCGGCAGCACTTTACCCTTGAGTATAGGGCTAAAGTACGCCATGCTTATGGCAAGAAAAAACACCACTGGCAGCAGGTAGTGCCACCACTTTTTTCCAACGTTATCAAGCTGCTTCATTTAAATTTATGAATTATGATTGACGATTTATTTTAAGGACAAAAGATATAAAGACTGAAAGTAATCCTACATTCCAAATCTTCTTAATCTTCCTAAACTTCTTTTTTTCTTTTGTCCTTTTCCCTCTTTTACAGTTGCTCCAGCAGCGTTCTCATGCTCACCTTTTCCTCCATAATTCCGCGAAGCGAAGCAATTGAAACGCGCTCCTGCTCCATGCTATCGCGGTGGCGAATGGTTACGGTATTATCCTCCAGCGACTGGTGGTCAACCGTTACGCAAAACGGCGTACCAATAGCATCTTGGCGGCGGTAGCGCTTGCCAATCGAATCTTTTTCGTCGTACTGACAGTTGAAATCGTACTTGAGCGACGACAAAATTTCGCGCGCTTTTTCGGGCAGTCCGTCCTTTTTTACCAGCGGCATTACCGCCAACTTTACCGGCGCAATAGCCGCCGGAATGCGAAGCACCACGCGCTCTCCCGCCTCCTCGCCATCTTTTTGCACCTTCTCTTCGCAGTATGAATTCGACAGCACCGAAAGCACCAAGCGGTCAAGTCCTACCGAGGTTTCTACCACATACGGCACGTAGTTTTCGTTGGTTTCGGGGTCAAAGTATTGCAGCTTTCTGCCTGAGAATTTTTGGTGATTACCCAGGTCAAAATCCGTGCGCGAGTGAATACCCTCAAGCTCTTTAAAGCCAAACGGAAAGTTGAACTCAATGTCGCAGGCAGCGTTGGCGTAGTGCGCCAGCTTGTCGTGGTTGTGGTAGCGGTAGTTGCTATCGCCCAAGCCCAGCGCCTTGTGCCACTTCATGCGCGTGGCTTTCCAGTGCTCGTACCACTTCATTTCTTCGCCCGGGCGAATGAAAAATTGCATTTCCATTTGCTCAAATTCGCGCATGCGGAAAATGAACTGCCGCGCCACAATTTCGTTGCGAAACGCTTTCCCAATTTGCGCAATGCCAAAGGGAATTTTCATGCGTCCGGTTTTTTGCACGTTCAAAAAATTCACAAAAATGCCCTGCGCCGTTTCGGGGCGAAGGTAAATCGTTCCGGCATCTTCGCTCACCGAACCCATTTTAGTTTCAAACATTAGGTTGAACTGGCGCACCTCAGTCCAGTTGCGCGTGCCCGAAATGGGGCACACAATTTCGCAGTCCAAAATAAGCTGGCGCACGGCCTCAAGGTCGTTTTTGGTAAGCGCATCTACCATGCGAGCGCGCACCTCGTTTACCTTTTCGGCGTTGCGCAGCACGTTAGGATTGGTGGCGCGAAACTGCGCTTCGTCAAATCCTTCGGCAAACTTTTTGCGACCTTTTTCTACTTCTTTTTCAACCTTATCCTCCAGCTTGGCGATATACTCTTCAAGTAAAACATCGGCGCGGTAGCGTTTTTTCGAATCCTTGTTATCAATCAACGGGTCGTTGAAGGCGCCCACGTGCCCCGAAGCCTCCCACGTGCGCGGGTGCATAAAAATAGCGGCATCAATGCCCACAATATTTTCGTTGAGGCGCACCATAGCCTCCCACCAGTAACGCTTAATGTTGTTCTTCAGCTCCGAGCCGTACTGACCGTAATCGTACACGGCGCTAAGCCCATCGTAAATTTCGCTCGACGGAAAAATGTAGCCATACTCCTTTGAGTGAGCTATCAGCTTCTTGAAAAGTTCTTCTTGGTTCATTTATTTTTTCTTTTTTAAAAAATCCTTCAAAGGTAGCAAAAAAAAGCTATATTTGTGAACAAAAAACTCGTTTTTCATGAAAGGAATAATTCTTGCCGGAGGCAGCGCCACGCGCCTGTTTCCCTTATCCAAAGCCATTTCGAAGCAAATCATGCCGGTGTACGATAAGCCCATGATTTACTATCCGCTCTCCACGCTAATGCTGGCGGGCATTCGCGAAATCCTCATCATATCTACGCCGCGCGATTTGCCCATGTTCCGCGACTTGCTTGGCAGCGGCGAAAGTTTGGGCATGAAGTTTGACTACATTGTGCAGGAAAAACCTAACGGCCTGGCGCAAGCTTTTGTGCTGGGCGAAAATTTTATTGGCAACGATAAAGCAGCACTCGTGCTCGGCGACAACCTTTTTTACGGACAGGGCTTCAGCGGCATGCTCAAGCGCGCTGCCGCTGTTGAGAACGGCGCGTGCATTTTTGGCTACGCCGTAAAAGACCCGCGCGCCTACGGTGTGGTGGAGTTTGACGATAGCGGAAAAGTGCTTTCGCTCGAAGAAAAACCCGCGCAACCCAAGTCGCAGTACGCCGTTCCGGGACTTTACTTTTACGACAATACTGTAGTAAAACGCGCCAAAGCGCTTAAGCCATCGGCGCGCGGCGAGTACGAAATTACGGATTTGAACAAGGAGTATTTGAAGGAAAATTCGCTGAAGGTGGAGCTCTTTGGTCGCGGCTTTGCCTGGCTCGATACCGGCAACTGCGATAGCCTGCTTGAGGCTTCCAACTTTGTGGAAACCATACAAAATCGTCAAGGATTTTACGTTTCGTGCATTGAAGAAATTGCTTGGCGCAACGGCTGGATTAACAGCGAGCAGCTGCACGCGCTCGGGCTGCTGCTAGATAAAACGCCGTACGGACAGTACCTTTTGGAGCTGGCAAAGTAAATCTAACCACGTCATTGCGAGCGGATTTAGCGAAGCAACCGGAGCGAAGCGGAGCTCGGCGAAGCCAATCTCAAGCCAAAATTATGAGATTGCCGCGTTGCTCGTACCTCGCTCCTCGCAATGACGGCAGCTATTCATATAGCAAATATTTTTCCCTTTGCTGCTTAAATTTTTCCAATTCGGGTTTCCATGAAGCCCGAATTTTTTCTGCGCTCATGCCCGATTCTATTTGCTTTTGCAAAACATCTGTTCCCGCTAATTTCGGAAAAAAGTTGGTAAAAAACTTTTCCTTTTTTGCAAAATAGCGATACGATTCTATCAAATAACTCAAATTTATTTCTTGAATATTTTGCAAAAAAACAATGCTAACTATTTGAAAATCAACACCATAGCATAATTTATTTTCGTGCGGAGGATTTTTTGCAACACCTTTAATGCTTCGCGGTGTAAAGGTAAAATTCTTTTCCAGCCAGTTGGGGTGGCCATACATTTGAAACGGCGCATTGGTGCCGCGCCCAAGGCTCATAATCGTTCCTTCAAACAAGCAAAGCGACGGATACAGGTAAATGGAGCGCATGTTGGGCAAATTTGGCGATGGCTTTACGGGCAAGCTGTAGCGCGTGGTGTGGCTGTAATTTTTGCAGGTAATAACCGTCAATTTGCACCGCACCTTATTTTTCAGCCAGCCCTCGCCGTTAATCATTTTTGCCAGCTCGCCCAGCGTCATTCCGTGCACAATGGGGATTGGGTGCATGCCCACAAATGAGCGAAATTGCGGCTGCAAAATTGGGCCGTCAACGTAGTGCCCGTTTGGGTTTGGGCGGTCAAGAACTACAACAGGAATACCGTTTTCCGCGCAGGCTTCCATCACGTAGTGCATGGTGGAAAGGTAGGTGTAAAAGCGCGCGCCCACATCTTGCATATCAAAAATCATAAGCTGCACGCCGCGCAGCTGCTCGGCCGAAGG
>JAITVR010000023.1 GCA_031285695.1 Prevotellaceae bacterium | reverse complement strand
CAAAAAACGTTCATTGATTTATACAATCACTACTACAATACTAAGGAGCAAAAGGCGAAGCCGATTTCGGAGTTAATTTCAGCTTTTGAAAAAAGCGGCAACGCCAGCGTAAATGCTTTTTGCGATGATGATTTTAAGGAAAAATTTACGACTGAAGAGTGGAGTAAAAAAAGTGAACTGGAGCGAGAAATGACGCTGATGAGCTACCGCCTTGCCTACCGCAAAGACGGTTTTGTGAATTGGTGTCAAGCTTTGGGAACGGTGCTTGCCAACGATGAAGTTAGCAACGGTCTGTCCGTTCGCGGAGGCCACCCGGTAGAGCGCAAGCTCATGCGGCAGTGGTATTTGCGCATAACGGCGTATGCTGACAGGCTGCTTGGCGGGCTGAATAAGCTGGATTGGAGCGACAGCCTCAAAGAAACGCAGCGCAACTGGATTGGTCGCTCAACCGGCGCAAACGTTCGGTTTAAGCTGCAAGATAATTTGGGTGACCTCGAAATTTTCACCACTCGCGCCGATACCATGTTTGGCGCAACCTTTAGGGTTATTGCGCCCGAGCACCCTGTTTTATCAAAAGTAAAGTTAGAAAAAGAGGTTGAGGATTACGTAACGTGGGCAAAAAATCGCTCGGAGCGCGAACGCCAAACGGAGGTAAAAAATGTGAGCGGAAAATTTACCGGTTTGTACGCCGAAAATCCGTTTACCAAAAAGCAAATTCCCGTGTGGGTAAGCGAATATGTGCTGGCAGGTTATGGCACAGGTGCCATTATGGCAGTGCCTGCGCACGATAGCCGCGACTACGCTTTTGCAAAACATTTCGGCTTGGAAATTATTCCCCTCATCAAAGGTTGCGATGTGAGTGAGGAAAGCTTTGATGCGAAGGAAGGCGAGATGGAAAATTCGGATTTTTTAAATGGAATGCAGGTAAAAGATGCCATTCCTGCCGCCATTAAAAAGGTAGAGGAAATGGGCATTGGCACGGCAAAAATCAACTACCGCCTGCGCGATGCCACCTTCAGCCGGCAGCGCTACTGGGGCGAGCCGTTTCCGGTGTACTACAAAGGCGATGCTTGGGAAACGCCGCACCTGCTTTCGGTAAATGAGCTGCCTTTGGAGCTTCCAAGCATTGACAAATATTTGCCCACCGAAACGGGCGAACCGCCGCTTGGTCGCGCCACCTCGTGGAAATATGAAGGCAAGTACAGCTACGAGCTGAGCACCATGCCTGGCTTTGCAGGTAGCAGCGCGTACTTTTTGCGCTACATGGACCCGCACAACGACAAATGCCTGGTGGACAAAAGCAAAAACGAGTACTGGCGCAACGTTGACCTGTACATTGGCGGCACAGAGCACGCCACCGGACACCTGATGTACTCGCGCTTTTGGAATTTATTTTTGTACGATATGGGCGAAATTTGCGAGGCTGAGCCATTCCAAAAGTTGATAAATCAAGGAATGATACAAGGTCGCTCAAACTTTGTGTACCGTGTGGTTGGAACAAATAAGTTCGTTTCGCTGGGGCTAAAAAATCAGCACGAAACGCAAGAAATTCACGTTGATGTAAACATTGTTTCCAACGATATTTTAGATGTTGAAAAATTTAAAGCTTCGAGCCCCGAGTACACCAACGCAGAATTTATTTTAGAAGACGGAAAATACCTGTGCGGTTGGGCGGTTGAGAAAATGTCGAAGTCGTACTACAACGTGGTAAACCCCGACGACGTGGTGGAAAAGTACGGCGCGGATACTTTACGTTTGTACGAAATGTTTCTCGGCCCGCTTGAAATGGCAAAACCCTGGGACACCAACGGCATTGACGGCGTGCACCGCTTTCTGCGCAAGCTGTGGCGGCTGTACCACGATGCGCAAAATAATTTTTGCGTAAGCGATGAAAAGGCAACGCCGCAGGAGCTGAAATCGCTGCACAAGCTGATAAAAAAAGTGCAGGACGACATCGAGGCATTTTCGTTCAACACTGCCGTGAGCGGCTTTATGATTTGCGTCAACGAACTCACGGAGTTGAAGTGCAGCAAGCGCGAAATCCTTACGCCGCTTACCATTCTCATGGCCTCGTTTGCGCCGCACATTGCCGAAGAATTGTGGGAAAGTTTAGGAAACACCACCACCGTTTGCGATGCAGCGTTCCCAATTTTCAACCCCGAAATGCTGGTAGAAAGCGCGTTTGAATACCCTGTTTCGTTCAACGGAAAGCTGCGCTTCAAAAAGGAAATGCCGCTGGGAATTTCCGCCGACGAGGCTCAAAAAATCATACTGAGCGACCCCAACACCGAAAAGTTTTTGGAGGGAAAAACAATTAAAAAATTCATTTTCGTTTCGGGAAAAATTGTGAACATTGCATGCTAAGCTCCGCAAAAAAATCGCTTCAATCACAGCCAAATCGCCATTTTCAACCTTCAATTCTCAATTTTTCACTAAAAAAAGCTATCTTTGCCCTCCTAACCTAAAACAAAATACGTATGAGCTACACGCTACTATTTATGGGACTTGGCACGCAGGA
>JAITVR010000166.1 GCA_031285695.1 Prevotellaceae bacterium | reverse complement strand
ACACGGCGTAGCAGGTGCCCATGGGAATTTGCTTTGCCGCCTCGTTGAGCAGGTACATGCTCACAATTAGAAACACGAAAAATCCCGCTGCCCACGGCCAATTTTTTTGCCAATTGGTTAAGTTATTCGATGCCTGCAGGCAAGTGGTGAAGCCAACTTCACAAAATCCGCCGAGTATAAGAAAAATCCAAGCCAATTTATTTACTATTTACCATTTTGCAACTTCGATATGCGACTTGCGAAAGAGAGTCGCATGTCAAGTATCGCATATCCCTTGCTGCCCACTCATCTCTTTTTTCTAAAAAATTCCGTCATCAGCTCCCCGCATTCCTCCGCCAAAACGCCTTTTGTAACCTTAGTTTTTGGGTGAAGCAAGTTGTCCGAAAGCAGCGAGTAGCCGCGCTTGGGGTCGCTTGCACCGTACACAATTTCGCCCACTTGCGACCAGTAGCACGCGCCTGCGCACATGGGGCACATTTCTACGGTAACGTACAGCGTGCAATCGGTCAAATATTTTCCGCCAACAAAATTTTCCGCCGCTGTAACGGCCTGCATTTCGGCGTGGGCAGTGGCATCGTGCAGCGTTTCGGTAAGGTTGTGCGCGCGCGCAATAATGCGGTTGCCGTGCACCACCACCGCGCCCACCGGAACTTCGTCCCTATCAAACGCCTGCTGCGCCTCGCGTAGCGCCTCGCGCATGTGTTTTTCGTGAGCCTCCATTTTACGAATATTTAACGGCAAAAAGCGCAACAAAATTAGCTTATTGCGGCCGTTATGGCTAAATTTGTTGGTTGTGGTTATTTTGTCATTGCGGGCTTGACCCGCAATCCCCCGACATAGGAGATTCCGCGTCAAGCGCGGAATGACAGTTGCCGACATAACGCGCAAAGTTAAGCATTTTTACTCGATTATTTTTACCAAAAAAGATGGGCAAACTTACCCAATTTTTTAGCAATAAAGTTGCCTTTACGGCCGCGCTGCTCATACTGTTGTGCTTGGGCGTGTGGCTTTACTTTTTCATTCGCGAGGGCGAAAAAAAGAACAGCATGGACGCCCGGCGCGCCATTCCCGCCGATGCGGCCTTTGTGCTGCGCGCCAACGACCTCAATCAGCTTACGCGCACGCTTGGCTCCGATGGCGAAATGGCGCGGCTCGTTGCTGCCGACGGCATGACGCGCGACCTGCGCAGCACCCTGTCGTACATTGTCGATTCGCTGGCGCAAAAAAATGTTGCAGCGGGCGATTTAATTCAGCAGCCGCTGTGGATTTCGGCGCACGTTTTCGGCTCGGAACTTTCATTTTTGTACTCGCTTAATTTACCCGAAACTCAGTATTTAAGCGATGTTCGACAGGTTATCGAATTGCTTGCGCAGGCAGGCTACGCGCCGCATGAGCAGGCGTATGACGATGAAAAAATTATTACCTTCAAGCGCGCCGATGTCGATGTTTTTCACGCCTCGCTGGTGCGCCGAGTTTTAGTTGTCAGCACTTCGCGCGTGCTGGTAGAAATGGCAATACGGCAGGCAAAATCGCCTGCTTCGCTCGCCGATAACGCAAACTTTATGCAGGCGGCGCAAACGGCAGGTGCGCATGTGGCTGCAAATTTATACATCAACCATCAGCAGCTGCCGCGCCTTATGCCGCTGTGCTTGGGCGATGCAAACCGGCGACAGCTGAGCTTCGCGAGCCGCGCCGGAACCTTTACTGTGCTTGATGCGGAGCTGCGTAGCGAGGCCTTGCAGCTCAACGGTTTTTTATTTTTCGACCCTGCTGCTCCCTCATATTTTTCTGTTTTAGCTAAGCAAAAAAGCCAAAAGTTGACCACCTTCGATGTGCTTCCGCGTGCCACCGATGCGGTGGTGTGCTTGGGCGTAACCGATGTTCGTCAGCTGCTTTCTGCCTACAACGATTTTCGCGAGCGACAACAAAATGGCAACGCTGCAAGGCGTGAAAAATTGGCGCAGCTGCGCAAAAAATTGAGCGTTGAGGCAGGCGATTTTTTCACCTCGTTGTACCCCGCAGAGTTAGCAGTGGCGCGCGTTCCCATGGTGGGATTGAATGAAAAAGATACGCGTTTTATTATTTTAAAATCAAGCAAAATTGATGAGGCGCGCGCAGCTCTGAGCAGTGCTTTAGCGCAAGCTGCCAAAGCGGAAGAAAAGCAGGATAGTGATTTTGTGGCAACGGAAAATATGAGCAACGGCGAGCCGCTAACCATGTACCGAAATCCCGCGCCGGGCTTGCTTTCTGCGCTACAGGGCGATTTATTTTCGACCTGCAACGATGCTTACTTTACCTTCATTGGCGAGTACATCGTTTTTGCCTCGTCGCAGGTGGCCATGCGCGAATTTGCGCTGGCGGCTTTACTGAAAAAAACGCTGTCGCAGTCGGTGGATTTGAGCGAGTACACCACCTCGGAATCCAACGCCATTATTTACGTTAACCCCGCCAAGAGCGATGCTTTTGCGCAAAATTTATTGAAGCCTGAGCTGCAAAAGTTGCTAAAAAAATCACCGCTGATAGCCGCCTCGCACGGCGTGGGTTTGCAGCTGCGCGCCATGGGCGACAAAATGTACTGCAACGCTTTTTTTAAAGTTGCGCCAAAAATTGATGAAAAGAAAAACTCGCAAGGGCTAAATTTGAGCTTCGAAGTAAAGCTCGATGCGCCAATTTCCGCAGCACCTTTTGTGGTAAAAAATCACAAGAGCGGGCAAAAGGAAATTTTTGTTCAAGATAAAAACAACACGTTATATCTTATTGATAATCAAGGTGTTATGCTTTGGAAAAAGCAAATAGATGAACCCATTATGGGGCGCGTGCAGCAGGTGGATTTTTACCGAAATAATAAGCTGCAGCTGCTCTTCAACACGCGCACAAAAATGCACCTGCTGGATAGGTTGGGGCGCAACGTCGAAAAATTTCCCGTTGCCCTATCCTCGCCGGCAACCGCGCCCCTGGCGGTTTTTGACTACGACCGCTCACGCGATTACCGCTATTTTATTCCCTGCGAAGACAAAAAAATTCGAGCTTACGAGCGCGATGGAAAACCGCTGACGGGATTTTCGCCGCAGGTTGTTTTTGCTGCGCTTACGCAAACCCCCATGCACGTTCGCGCGCGCGACAAGGATTACCTTGTGGTGGCCGATGAGCAGCGCGTGCACATTCTCAACCGCAAGGGCGAGGAGCGCGTGCGCGTGAAGGAGGCGGTGGCGGCCGCTCGCGCGCTGTTTGTGGAGCACGACCTTAAGGGAAATGCGCTGCGATTGGTAACGACCGATGCCGAGGGAAGCCTTGTGTTCATTTACCTTGACGGCACGGTGGAGCACTCGAAGCTGAAGCAAAAATCGGGCGAGCACTACTTTTGTAAGGGAAATATTAGCTACGCAATTTTGGACGAAAAAGAGCTGCG
>JAITVR010000162.1 GCA_031285695.1 Prevotellaceae bacterium | reverse complement strand
AAAAAACATAGCCGAACTTCAAAAAGCACTTCTTTAACCCAAAGAAGTGCTTTTTTATATGGTATTAGCGAGTAAATATTTACCTTTGCTTTCAGTTTTTACAAAGAAAGAAAAGCAATTATGAGCACTGAAAAAGTAAAATGTCTTATCATTGGCAGCGGGCCGGCGGGCTATACGGCTGCTATTTATACGTCGAGGGCAGGGTTTCAGCCTGTTGTTTATGAGGGGATTACTCCGGGTGGACAGCTAACTATAACCACCGACGTGGAAAATTTTCCGGGCTACCCCGAGGGCGTTAGCGGTCAGCAAATGATGGACGATATTCGTAAGCAGGCGCTGCGTTTTGGCGCCGATATTCGCTCGGGCATAGCGGTAAAAACGGACTTGTCCAAGCGGCCATTTACGGTAACCATGGATAGCGGAGCGGTGCTTGAAGCCGAGGCGCTGATTGTCGCCACGGGTGCTACTGCTAAATATTTGGGCTTGCCCTCCGAGGTAAAATTTGCAGGGCAGGGCGTTTCGGCCTGCGCTACCTGCGATGGATTTTTTTACCGAAAACAAGATGTGGCCGTAGTTGGCGGCGGCGATACCGCCTGCGAGGACGCCGTTTACTTAGCCGGCTTGTGCCGCAAGGTGTACATGGTGGTGCGCCGCAACGCGCTGCGCGCCTCAAAGCCCATGCAGGCAAAGGTGGCGCACACGCCCAACATCGAAATTATTTGGGAGCACCAGGTAAAGGAAGTGCTGGGCAACGAAAGCGGCGTGAATGGCGTTTTGCTTGTAAATAATCAAGGTGAGGAGCGAAAAATTGAGGTAACAGGTCTCTTTTTGGCTATAGGCCATACGCCTAATAGCGAGGTGTTTAAGTCTTGGCTGGAAACCGATGAGCACGGCTATATTGTTACCCAAGGTAAAAGCACGCACACCAACGTGGAGGGCGTATTTGCCTGCGGTGATGTGCAGGACCCCGTTTACCGACAGGGAATTACGGCTGCTGCTTCGGGTTGCAAGGCGGCCATTGATGTGGAGCATTTTTTGAGCTAAAAAAACGCCCGTTTTTCCATTTTGTTTTTATCGTAAATTATAGCTACCTTTGTAGGCTATACTAACGCCAAGCATGGTAAAAATTTCAGCTATAAAGAAAATTCTTCTTCCGCTTTTTGCGGCAGCCTTGCTGTGCTCGTGCAACAGCTTTGACAAGCTGCTCAAAAATCCCGACTTTGGCATGAAGTACCGCGAGGCGGGAAAATTTTACGAAAGGGCAAAGTACGACAAAGCAGTAATGCTGTACGAAAATATTATGACCTTTTACCGCAACACGCCGCAGGAAGATACCATTAACATTCGCGTGGCGCGCGGCTACTATCAGCAGAGCGATTACGAAATGGCGCAGCACTACTACGGTCAGTTTCGCCAGCGGTTTCCGCGCAGCAAATTTATAGAAGAGGTGGACTACATGCAGGGCTTGTGCAGCTTCGATTTGTCGCTGCGCCCCTCGCTCGACCAAACGGAAACCAACAACGCCATTCAAGCGTTCAACATGTACCTGTACCGCTATCCCAAAGGCGAATTTGCAGGCGAGTGCAAGGAAAAAATTGCGGAGCTGGAAGGTCGATTGGTTGAAAAAGCATTTAACGGCGCAAAGCTATACTACACCACCGAGCACTACAAAGCCGCAGTGGTGGCGCTGAAGAGCTGCATAAAAAGTTTTCCCAGCTCGCCCTACCGCGAGGAAATGCTGTACTTGGTTTTACGCTCCAGCTATTTGCACGCCAAAAACAGCGTGCGCGAAAAGCAGCGCGAGCGCTACCAGCTGGCCGTTGACGAGTACTACAACTTGGTAAGCGAGTATCCCGAAACGAAGCACAAGCGCGAGGCCGAAAAAATTTATAAGGAGCTGCAAGAAAAAACAAAATCGTAAAAAAGGATATAGGGACAAAAGAAAAAAAGATGGAAGAAAAAAGAGTCTTTACTCCTTAAATCTTTGTTCTTTTAGTCTTTTTGAGATTAGTAAATCTAATAATAATCAATCATAAAATGGATTTTAAAAAAGTAACTGCGCCGCTAAGCACCATCACGCGCGACATGAGCAAGTTGGACGAGCAAACCGGCAACGTGTACGAATCGTTGGCGATAATTTCAAAGCGCGCCAACCAAATTTCGGTGGAAATGAAGCAGGAGCTCAACCGCAAGTTGGAGGAGTTTTCAAACTTTTCGGACACGCTTGAAGAGGTGTTTGAAAACAAGGAGCAAATTGAAATCTCGCGCTTTTACGAAAAGCTGCCAAAGCCCGACCTCATTGCCACGCAGGAGTTTTTGGAGCACAAACTCCACTTCCGCAAAACGGGTGAGGCGGTAAAGTAAAAACTCAAGTTTCAGATTTCATGTTTCAAATTAGCCCTCGCACGCGGCGCCCTTGTGGCTAACCATGTGCGAGGGTTTGTGCGTAATCTGAAATATGGAATTTGAAATATGAAATGAAATGCGTATGCTAAACGGAAAAAAAATAGTGCTGGGCATAACCGGAAGCATTGCCGCCTACAAGGCCGCAGTGCTCGTGCGTTTGCTGGTAAAAGAAGGCGCCGAAGTGAAGGTCATAATGACCGATGCCGCCAAGCAATTTATCACGCCGCTTACCATGGCCACGCTGTCCAAAAATCCGGTGCTGGTGGAGTTTTTTAACCCCGAAAACGGCGATTGGAACAGCCACGTAAAGCTCGGTTTGTGGGCAGATTTATTTCTTGTGGCGCCCGCCTCGGCCAACACCATTGGCAAAATGGCCTGCGGCATTGCCGACAACCTGCTGCTCACCACCTACCTTTCGGCAAAATGCCCCGTAGCCCTTGCGCCTGCCATGGATTTGGACATGTACGCGCATGCGGCGCATCAGCAAAATTTGGAAGCGCTGCGCACGCGCAATGTGCTAATTATTGAGCCGGCAAGTGGAGAGCTGGCAAGCGGTTTACAGGGCAAAGGCCGCATGGAAGAGCCCGAAAAAATTGTGGAGCAGCTGCGCGCTTTTTTTGAAAAAAAACAGCAGCTAAGCGGAAAACATTTTCTTGTTACCGCCGGCCCAACCTACGAAAGCATAGATGCCGTGCGGTTTATAGGCAACTACTCATCGGGGAAAATGGGCTACGCCATTGCCGAAGAGCTGGCGCAGCGCGGCGCGCAGGTTACGCTCGTTTCGGGCCCGGTAAGCGTTTGCGCAAAGCACCAAAACATAAAAGTTGAAAAAGTAAGCTCGGCAGAGGAAATGTACAACGCCGCTGTGCGAGCTTTTGAAGCTGCCGACGGCGCAGTAATGGCGGCTGCTGTAGCCGATTTTACGCCCGAAGAAAAGCAGGCCGGAAAGCTGAAGCGCAAAAACTCAGCGCTTACGCTAAAGTTGGCTGCCACAAAAGATATTGCTGCGGCTTTGGGAAAAGTAAAGCGCGCCAACCAAGTGCTGGTAGGCTTTGCACTTGAGGCCGCCAACGAGCAGGCTAACGCCGAAAAGAAGCTGCGCGAAAAAAATCTCGACTTCATTGTTCTCAACTCTATGAACGATGCGGGCGCAGGCTTTAACGTGGACACGAATAAGATTTGCATCACAGATAAAAGCGGAACAAAAACCGCCTACGACTTAAAACCAAAGGCGGCGGTGGCAGCGGATATTGTGGACAAAATTATAGCGGTTAGTAGGAAAGAGATAAAAGGATAAAAATTTATCTTTTTATCGTATTTTTTAGGCTAATGGTTAATTATTTATCACAGCTCGGCAAAAATGTTTTTTTTGTCGGGCTTTTTTGTGCCCTGCCCGCAAGCATATTTACCGTCATTGCGAGGAGCGAGCAACGCGGTAACCGAAGCGAAGCGGAGTTCGGCGGAGCCAATGACATGGGGTTAACTTTACCTACAATACCTGTGCAGGTACTTTCCCGCATCTAAGTTTCCGTTGGCTTGTGACTGCTCAAAGGCGTGGCAGGCCTCGGCTTTGAGCTGTAGCTTTTGCAGTAACTGTCCGTACTGTAGCCAAACTTTGTGATTG
>JAITVR010000159.1 GCA_031285695.1 Prevotellaceae bacterium | reverse complement strand
GGGACTTTCAAAGCGTCTTGGCTGAATGCCATCGGCTTTTACATGGTGCTTATACACAAGGTAGTGCGTGTCCTCCACAAACTTTTCGAGGTTGTTTTTTACCGCCTTGTAGCTGATGTGAATTTTGGCGTTGTAGGCCGGGTAGCTAACGTTTATCCAGTACGGCTCGTTGTGCTCATCGTCCGGCGGAGCAACGGTTGCGTGCGATGAAATTTCAAATGAGTAAGGATAATTTTTAAGCGCAGTGCGTGCGTATCCGCGCTCCTGCGGAAGTTCTATGCGGTAGTATCCACGCGGCTTTGGCGTGGTGCGCTTGCTGTTGCATGAGGCAAAAATAAGCACAAGAATTATGATGAAAAAATGCCTCATAATTTTTCGGAAACTTTTTTTGCCTCGTCAAAAGCTATGCGTATTTTTTGAATGCGGCGCCCCTCAAAGGAGGCCACGGTAAGCCTTAGCTGACGGTAGCGAATTTCTTCGCCCTGCGCAGGGAAGTTTCCTTTGAGCTCCAACAGCACGCCTGCCAAGGTTTCGGAGTCGCCGTTGATGTCGTCGAAAAAATTATCGGGCAAATTCATGACCTTGCAAAAGTCGTTGAGCAGCGTTTTTCCCTCAAAAATATACGTGCCATCGCTCTGCTTTTTGTACAGCGTTTCGTCCATGTCCGACTCGTCCGAAATTTCGCCCACAATTTCCTCCAAAATATCCTCCAGCGTAACAATACCAAAGGTTCCGCCATACTCGTCAACCACTATGGCCATGTGATTTTTTTGGTGCTGAAACTCCTCAAGCAGGTCGTTAATTTTTTTATTTTCGGGAACAAAATAGGCGGGGCGCATGAGCGTTTGCCAGGCAAAATCTTTTTCCTCCAAATGCTTTAGCAAATCCTTAATGTAGAGCATTCCCTTCACGTTGTCAAAGCTTTCCTCGTACACAGGCAGGCGCGAATATTCCCACTGCACAATCAGCTTCAGCAGCTCGTCAAACGTAGTGGCAATCTCAATTCCCACCGCATCAATGCGCGGCGTCATGATTTCGCGCACATCAATGTTGCCGAATTTTACAATGCCCTTCAGAATTTTTTTATCCTCTGCGCTTGGCGTTTTTGTTACGTTTAGCGCGTTCGACAGGTCGTCCATCGAAATATTTTCGGCGCGCTTGGGCTTAATGTGGCGGTTCATGCGCGAGGTTGCGCCCACAAGCAAAAAGCTGAACGGGCGCGTGAGCGTGGATAGCGCAAAGAGCGGCAGCGCCACGGCAAGCGCAAAGGAGCGCGGCGTGTAGCGTGCAAAAATTTTGGGCGTAATTTCGCCAAACAGCAGCAGCAAAAATGTGATGATAATTACCTCAAAAACAAAACCCAAAACGGGCGAATGAAACACCACTGCGCTGTGCGTAATGTAGGTGGAAATGATAACAATAGCCACATTTATCACGTTGTTGGCAAGCAGTATGCAGCTGAGCAAATAGTCGGGGCGCTCAAGCAGCTGCAGCGTAGTTTTTGCCGATTTTCCGTGGCTGCTTTTCAGCGTGTTAATATCGCTTGGCGAAAGCGAAAAGTACGCCGTTTCGGAGCCCGAAACTAAGGCAGAAATAACGAGCAAAAGCAGCACTACAATGCTTCCCGCAAGGGTAAACCAAAGTGAAAAATCGGGGCTGAGCGAAACAAAATTGAGCTGCGTGTGGAGGTTTTCCAAAGCTGAAAATATTGGTTAAACATCAAAAGCGTCAAGCACTTTTTGAACAAAACAAAGGTACAAAAAAAACTGTTCGCAGGGTAAAATAAAATGCTTAACTTAGCGTGCCAAAATTATTTGCAAATATTTTACCCAAATAAATATTGTAACTACTTGATAATCAAACAGTTAAAAAATATTTTTATCCTTTTAGCGCTTGCCTTTGCGGTGCACGCGCTGCTGCTGCCCGTTGGCTGCGCGCGCATAGGTAGCCCCACGGGCGGTCCCACGGATTCGCTGCCGCCTATTTTGCTCAAAACGCAACCCGGGCAGGGCGCGCTTTTTTTCAACAAAAAAAGGGTGAGCGTAACCTTCAACGAGTTTATTCAGTTTAAGGAAACGGACAAGAATTTTGTCATGTCGCCGCCGCCGGAAAAGCGCCCCACGCTTTCGGTTAAGGGAAAAAGTGTGGTGGCAATTTTCAACAGCCCGCTCAAAGATAGCACCACTTACCAGCTGAATTTTGGCGCAGCCATTGTGGACAATAACGAGGGAAATCCTTACGGCAGCTACCGCTTATCGTTTTCTACCGGCCCAGAATTTGACTCCATGCGTGTGGCGGGTTTGGTTATTGACGCGTACACCGACCAGCCGATAGCCACGCCAATGGTTTATTTGTACGAAGATTTGAGCGATAGCGTGGTGCTGAAAATTCGCCCCGAAAATATTACGCGTCCCAATGAATACGGCGATTTTTTTGCGGAAAATTTAAAAAGTAAACCCTACAAAATTGTGGTGCTTGACGACGCCAACAAAAACTACAAGTACGATGTAGGGCAGGAGGCCATTGCTTTTCTTGACCTTCCGGTGCAGCCTGTGGACACGCTTCCGGACTACTACTACGCGCCCGTGGACGACACTTTGCACCAGCACGAGTACGGCGAGGGAACGCTGGTGCTGCGTGCGTTTACCGAAGATGTGCGCGCGCAGTACATGACCTCGTGCGAGCAGGTGGAAAAGCGCGCGCTGAAAATGACGTTCAACGCGCCATTGCCGAAAATTGACAGCCTTTACATCGACAGCTTAGACGTGCAAAAGTTTGTGGTGGAGGCAAGTCCGCAGCAGGATACGCTGATATTTTGGTTTGCCGATACGGCTGTGCGCGTGCCCGATACGCTCAACTTGAGCTTCACGTACCTCAAAACAGACACGGCGGGTTTAAGCCCCTCGCGCGAGAAGCGCAAGTTTATTTTGGAGGAAAAAAAGGGCGTAGAAAAAACGGAAAAAGTAGAAAAATCCTCGCGCCTTGGCGGCCTGCTTTCGCGCCTTACGGAAAGCGAAGAGGTGGTGGATTCGGTGCCTGCAAAGCCCGCCCACTGGACCTTGCAGCCGCAGCTGAAAACATCGGGAGTGGGGCCTATTCAGCCGGTAACGGTAGAATTTTCTTCGCTGCTTATCTCCGAAAATTCGCAGCTGATAAAGTTTGAGGAGCAGCGCATAAATCCACGTAACAAAGATACCACCTACGCTGCGGTAAGCTACGCGCTAAAGCGTGACTCCATTCGCCTGCGCAAGTATGTGGTGGCGGCCGATTGGAAGGAAAACACAACCTACCGCTACACCATGCTGCCCAACGCTTTTTGGGATATTTACTCGCAAACTAATGACACAATAACTGGTTTTTTTACCACGGTTGACCCCGATAAGTTGGCAGTTTTTGTGCTAAATTTTACGGGAGTTGATAGCAGCGCCTACTTAGTGCAGCTTACCGATGCCAACCGGAAAGCAGTTTTGCGTGAGCATCGCATAAGCGCTGATGAAAAGTTGGAGATGAAATATTTGCCCATTAGCAGCTACGGCATACGCGTGGTAAAGGACGATAACGCCAACGGAAAGTGGGATACGGGTAGCTATTTTAAGCATGTTCAGCCCGAGTACGCCACGTTTTTAAAGGCCAGCGATGGTAAGCCGGAGTTCGCCCTTAAGCAAGGTTGGGACATGGAGTTGAGCGTGGACATGAAGGTGCTGTTTCCCGAAAAATAAATTTTTAGCGTGTTGAAAAAATACATTTTTGCTATACTATTTTTGCTTTTGGCAAGCGCAGCAGCTCGCGCCGAAATGTACGTGGGGGCTCGCTACGGCGGAGCTCTTTCGCTCATATATTTTACGCCGAACAAAAACGAGGGAATGCTGTTTTCGCCCATAAATACGGCAGTGGCCTTCCGCTACTGCAACGAAAAAGCGCAGGATTACGAGCGATTCATGAACATTCTCATGGAGGTTGGCTACGGTGAGCGCGGCTACACCATTGGCCCCGATTCGCTAAAAACCTCGGTAACATCGCAGGCGCTCGAAGTGCCTTTTATGATGCAGGCGCGCATTCCGGTGGCCAAGCATGTGCACGCGCTGGTAACAGGCATTGTGTACGGCGCCTACTATTTGCGCAATGGAAGCACCGAGGTTTTTCCGGAGCTGAAAGATAGGGTTAGAAATTATGAGTACGGCATTGGCGGTGGTTTGGGCTTGTGCCTCAACTTTGGCAAAATGGATTTTGCCCTCGATGCACGCTACATGGCCAGCATGTCGTACCTTGTAGAGCCTAACATTGCGCTGTACGAATCAATGCCCATGCAGGTGGTTATTTCATTTAGCGTAATGCGCAAAATTGGAAAATAAAAAATGGTGACGAGTAATAAGTGACAAACGTAACGAATTCGTCACTCGTCACTCGTCACTCGTCACTGTTATGAAAGAAAAATATCGCTCCTCTGAAATCACTATCGGCAAGCTTGCCATGGGCGGCGGCAATCCCATTCGCGTGCAGTCCATGCTCAACACCGATACGAACGACACGCAGGCCTGCGTAGAGCAAGCCATTCGCGTGATTGAGGCCGGCGGCGAGCTGGTGCGCCTCACTGCGCAGGGCGTTCGCGAAGCCGAAAATTTGAAAAACATCAAGGCCGAGCTTACCAAGCGTGGCTACGGCGCAACACCTTTGGTGGCCGACCTTCACTTCAACCCGCATGCAGCCGAAGTGGCGGCGCAGTACGTGGAAAAAGTGCGCATTAACCCGGGCAACTTTGTGCCGTCCATCAAAAAAGATTTTACTGATTATACCGATGAAGAATTTGAGCAGGAGCGACTTTTACTCAAAGAAAAATTTACCCATTTTCTCGATATTTGTAAGCAGCACAACACCGCCATTCGCGTTGGCGTAAACCACGGCTCGCTTAGCGAGCGAATGATGAATCGCTACGGCGACACGCCGCTTGGCATGGTGGGCAGCTGCCTGGAAATTTTGCGCATTTGCCGCGAAGAAAATTTTAGCAAAGTTGTAATTTCGCTCAAATCGTCCAACACCGTGCTCATGGTGCAGGCCGTTCGCCTGTTGGTAGAAAAAATGCAGGCCGAAGATTTTCACTTTCCCCTACATTTGGGCGTTACCGAGGCGGGCGAAGGCGAGGACGGGCGCCTAAAATCAGCCATTGGCATTGGTGCACTGCTGGTCGATGGCATTGGCGATAC
>JAITVR010000221.1 GCA_031285695.1 Prevotellaceae bacterium | reverse complement strand
CTATAAATCAGGCTTGCAGTCAAGGTTTAATCACAAAGAGTCAAAAAAAAGAATTAAAGCAATTCAAAGATACTTTTAGAAATCCATATTCCCATGCGAATACTGATATTTTTAAAGATGTTGGTGTCAAAGGAAAATCAATTACGACAAACGATTTGGATAATGGAGTAGAAAAATTTTTTGAAAAAATTTTCGAAAAAACTTCTGACAGAGAAATACCGTTAAAAAATCTACTGCCTGCACAAGGAATAGCACAGGTGACAATTGCACTGGAAAATAGTGTCCCATATTTCAAAAGAGTTGATGAAATAATAAGAATGATGTTGACAAAAATTACCGCTTAAAGCAAAACGTAAATTTACGCACAACAAAAAAATGGTTGCAAACCATTCATAACCCAGCCCAACGGCAACGCCTTGGGTGGAAAAACGAAAAACACCGATTTTGCGCCTTTTGCGTTAAAAAATACATAGAAAACAATTAGATAATTCCGAGATATATAACCTAAACAAAATCAACCATGGAGCTTAATAGTAAAAAATTGGAGCAAACATCGCGCGTGGTGTACTACGCTATCTCCATCGTGCTTTGCGTTTTCCTCATTCTGTTGTCCAATCGCATTATTGGCGACCTGGACAACACAACAGCAAGGCCCTACGCCGAGTTTTTTGAAAACAAGGATACGCTTGACCTGCTCGGCAAGGATATGGAAAAGCAGCATGCGGGGCTGGAGAGCTTGCGCTCAAAAAGAGAAACCATAGAGCGAACTATTGCCATAGCAAAAAGCAACTACACCAACGAAAAACAATCGTTTGACAACTGGCTGCAAACCCGAAAAACCTTGGGCTCGCCCGACAAAGACCAGGAGGTTGTGAGCCGCGCAAAAAAGTTGGACAACTTTTACAGAGTAGAGCAGGAGTGGCGCTCGGAGCTCAACACGCTGCAGGGAAAAATAGATGCGGCAGAGAGCAAAAAGCAGGAAGTACAAAAGCACATCAACCACGAGAAGGCAGAGGCGTACAAAAAGCATCAGGTGGCGCTGAAGAGGTACGAGCTGAAAGTTTTTCTCATTCGTCTGGCCTTTGTGGCGCCTATTTTGGCGCTGGGCATTTTCTTTTTTGTGCGCTACCGGCAGCACAAGTTTTACCCGCTATTCTTCGGCTTCACGCTGTTTTCGCTCTACGCATTTTTCTTTGGGTTGGTGCCCTACCTGCCCAGCTACGGCGGCTACGTGCGCTACTCGGTGGGCGTAATTCTCACGGCCGGACTTGGCTACTACGCCATAAAGCACATACGAAAATTTATAGAGCAAAAGCAGGAGGAGCTGAAAATTTCGACGCAGGAGCGCGCCAAAAAAATTCAGGCAACAACGGCCGAAAAGGCGTTGGAGAATCACTTTTGCCCCTCGTGCGGAAAAGATTTTTTGCCCTACAAGTGGGAGTTTCCCACGCCGCAAGCCGTTGAGGCAAATGCCTACAAGTTGGCCACCAACTTTTGTCGCCACTGCGGACTTGAGCTGTTTAAAATTTGCAGCAGCTGCGGAACAAAAAACTTTGCCCACCTGTTTTTTTGCTCATCGTGCGGAGCAAAAACTATTGCCTAAAGAATTTGTAATTTTGCTTTTGAAATAAAATATGAACTTCAAAATTCTTACCGATTCACTTCTCGACGGCTACACAAAAGTTGCCGCCGAGTCGCCTTTGGATAAAATTGAACGGGTTGAAAAAATAGAGATTCCGGTTGACTACTTTCAGTTTTACAAATCCGTTTCCTCCGTTTACTCATCAAAAATAGAGGGAGAAGATATTGAATTTGACAGCTACTTTAAGCATAAATTTTTGAAGGTAAAGTTTAAGCCGGACTACACCCGAAAGGCTGATGATTTATATTCGGCCTATGATTTTATAGAGAGCCACAAGCTAACGCTGGAAAATGTGCAGCAGGCGCACGCCATACTCAGCAAAAATCTTTTGCCAAAAAGTCAGCAAGGGTTAATTCGCACCAACCCCATGTTTGTCATAAACAGCAACGATAAAATTGAGTACGTTGCTGCCGAACCCGCCATTGTGAAGCAGGAGTTGGATAAGCTGTTTTACGATGTAAACCTGCTTGCAAATGCCGATTTAAATCCTTTTGAAACGTTTTACTACGCAGCATTCGTACATTTGGCGTTTGTAAAAATTCACCCGTTTCAAGACGGTAACGGAAGAGCGGCGCGGCTGCTTGAAAAGTGGTTTTTGCTTGAAAAAATAGGACAAAAGGCAACCTGTGTGCAGCTTGAAAAAAACTACTACAAGCAGCTCCCGCTCTACTATGCCAACATTAAAAAGTTGGGCTTGGAGTACGACAGCTTAGAGTATAGCAAGAGTCTTGATTTTTTACTAATGACAATTTTGGGAATTGACAAACAAGAATAAAATATGAAAACCTTACTAAAATATGCAGTAGCGATAGCCTTGTTTTTTGCCATGAATGGAGTGGTAGCGCAGCAACCCACTCCTGTTAAACCTCGCATTCTCATCAGCACAGACATTGGCGGAACCGACCCCGACGACAACCAATCCATGGCGCACCTGCTCATGTACAGCAACCTTTTTACCATTGAGGGGCTTGTTTCATCGCCCTCCTACGGCAAGGGAAATGTACGTGAAATTTTGCGCATGATTGACCTGTACGAAAAAGATTTGCCCAAGCTGCAAAAGCATCAAAAAAACTATCCAACGCCCGATTATTTGAGGTCGGTAACCAAGCAAGGACGACAGGGAAACGCTCCATACATTGGCTACACAAGCGCTACGGAAGGCTCGCGCTGGATTATTCAGTGCGCAAAAAAGAAAGCCGCCGAACCTCTTTGGGTATTGGTTTGGGGCGGCTTGGAAGACGTGGCGCAAGCGCTGCACGATGCGCCCGAAATTCAAAACCACATTAGGGTGTACTGGATTGGCGGGCCAAATAAAAAGTGGAGCGCAAACAGCTACGCCTACATTGCCGAAAATTTTCCGAAGCTGTGGTTCATCGAGGTAAACGCTTCGTACTACGGATTTTTTTCGGATAAAAACACGCTGGATAGCGTAAGCAGCTCCGATTACTACGCCAAGTACATTCGCGCTGCGGGGCATTTGGGTAAAGATTTCAAAAGCTACTACAACGGCAACGTGAAAATGGGCGACACGCCCTCGCTCCTCTACATGATGGACGGAAACCCCGGCGACCCAACGCGCGACAGCTGGGGCGGCAGCTTTGAAAAATTGAATCGCAGCCCAAGAGTTGTGTTCAGCCGCGCCACCGGCATGGCGGATACCGTTGCATTTTGCACCGTAGTGGAGTTCAATTTGCAAGGCCCCGAAGTGAAAATACCTGCTGATTCCATTTGCTTTTGGCTGGAAGTACCCTACCAAAAAACGGTGCAAAAATGGGCAGGCTACTACCTTGGCAATGGCCGATACGGGCTGAGGTACATACCCAAGCAGGCCGAAGTTTTACGCTACAGCTTTACCTCCGATATTCCGGGATTTCCGGTGCAGCAGGGCGCGCTTGTTGTTAGCAATTTATTTCCCGGAAAAAGCAACGCAACCGACTACACGTTAGGCAGCAGTTGGTTTACCGACAAATCCAATCCGCTGCTGTACGATGGAAAAATACAGGGCGGAAAAACGATTTCGAAATGGCGACAAAGCGCGCTGTTGGATTGGGCTAAACGCTGGGAATGGCTCAGATAAAATAAGAAGCTAAACTAAAAAACAACCATGAACTTAGAACAATTGACCGCCGAAGTTTGCGCCGTAGCGCGCCAAACCGGAGCATTTTTGCGAAGCGAAAGAGAAAATTTTTCGACCGATAGAATTGAAGTAAAAGGCCTGCACAACTTTGTAAGCGATGTGGATAAAAACGCCGAAAAGCGCATTGTGGCTGCGCTGCGTAAGCTGCTGCCCGAAGCCGGTTTCATTGCCGAAGAGGGCACAGCTGAAAGCAACAACGAGCGTTTCCGTTGGGTAATTGACCCGCTGGACGGCACTACGAATTTCATTCATGGCCTGCCTCCATACGCCGTCAGCATTGCGCTTATGGACGAAAACGAAGTTGTGATTGGCGTAGTTTATGAGGCGGTTGGCAACGAATGTTTTTACGCATGGAAAGGTAGTAAGGCGTACATGAACGGTAAAGAAATTCACGTTTCGGACGCCAAAACCATTTCCGATTCGCTCATCGGCACCGGCTTTCCCTACTACGATTTTCACAAAATGCAGGCCTACATGGGCAGCCTCACGCACTTTATGCAAAACTCGCACGGCGCGCGCCGCCTCGGCTCCGCCGCCACCGATATGGCCTACGTGGCCTGCGGTCGCTTCGAAGCGTTTTACGAGTACTCGCTGCAACCGTGGGACGTGGCAGCCGGCGCGCTCATAGTGCAGCAGGCCGGCGGAAAAGTCAGCGACTTTTCGGGTGGAAAAAATTACATTTTTGGTAAAGAAATGGTATGCACCAACGCCAATATTTACGATGAATTTTTGAATGTGGTGAGAAAATTTTTGCAATGATAAAAACATCAGTAGTAATTCTCAACTGGAACGGCGAGCGATTTTTGCGAAATTTTTTACC
>JAITVR010000229.1 GCA_031285695.1 Prevotellaceae bacterium | reverse complement strand
GTGAAAGGGGAAAAACAGCAGGTTTTGGGCTTCCACTTTTAGTGAAAGGGAAAAAAACAGCAGGTTTTGGCTTTCACTTTTAGTGAAAGGGGGAAAGCAGCAGGTTTTGGGCTTTCACTTTTAGTGAAAGGGGAACTCGGCGAAGTCAATTCCACAATCGGGATTGAGATTGCTTCGCTAAACCCGCTCGCAATGACGTGGTTTTCGACAGGAGCAGTCGCATGTCGTGTGTCGCATATCGTGTGTCGCATATCGTCTTTCGCAAGTCCTCATAGCTACTTTTTTGCAGCTTTCTCTTCACTTAATCATCTTTTTTTCGTACCCATTTCGTCATAAGCTTACCCTACTTTTGCTGCCGAGGATAAACAATTTAACCCCCCAATTTTTTTTCGTATGAAAACAACTTTCAAATCGGTGGCCATAGTGGCTGCCATGACAGCCCTGGCGCTGTCGATGGGCGCTTGTAAAAAAGACGACCCAAAGGTAAACAACGAGGGCAGCCGCGATGTGGTGCTTAGCTTTAGCACCAAAGCCATGTCCAAGGTTACTCCGCGGGCAGTCCGCGCCACGCAGGCCGAGGAGGACGCGGTGGCGCGCGTGGCCATCTTCGGCATTGATGCCGAGGGCAAGGTAGCCCAAACCTTTGAGCCTACGGCAAACCCGGGCGCGCAGCTAACCCTTAAGGTGCAGGAGGGTGTTAAAACGCTGCGCGTGATTGCCAACCCCAAGGCTGAGCACTCGCTGAGCTACGCCACCGAGACCGAAATTCACGCCGAGCGCGTAAGCCGCAGCGAGGCTCCCTCATTTCCCTTGGTAATGGGCGCCACGGTTAGCGTGGCCGAGGGCAGCTCTTTGTCGGTGGATTTAATTCGCGCAGTAGCAAAGCTAACGGTAACCAGCGCCGACCCCGCAGTTGCGGTTACCTCGGTGGCGGTGGCGCAAACGCCAAAATATACCCACATTTTTGCGCAGCAAAGCATTCCTGCCTACACCATGGCGGATTACACTTCGTACAGCGAGGTGCAGGGCAACGTGGTGTACGTGGGCGAAAACCACGCGCAGCACGGCACCATACTAAGGGTAAAGGGCACGTACAAGGGCAACCCCTTCGATGCTGAGCTTACGCTGAAAAGCGAGGGCGCCGTTATAGCTATTGAGCGCAACACCTCGTACACGGTAACGGTTAAGCCCATTTCGGAAAGCGAATTTGAAACAGACGTGGTGGTGGACTCGTGGGACAACGGCGCGGTAGTTGACGATGGCGTGTTTACGCCCCGCGGCACCTACTACTCGGTCGATTTTCACAACCACACCGGCTTTTCGGACGGTACCAACCACCTGCTGTACGTGCTGAACAAGGCGCAGGATTACGGCATTGATATTATAGTAAACTCTGAGCACGGTGGCCGCTTTGCCGGCAACGCTGCCGATGACGAAGAGGCGGCCGACCAATTTGTAGAAGGCCCTGTGCGCACATGGGCTGAGTGCAACTTGGCCGGTGTAATCTTGGGCGACGGCGCCGAGAGCGGCAACATGTGGCGCTGGCAGTCTATTCGCGACTACAGCTTCCCCAAAATTCAGGAGTTCAACCAAGGCAGCACCTCGCTAGCCATACAGGGCTTTGAGTGGAACGCGCCCGGCCACGAGCACTGCTCAATGGCGGTAATTACCGGCCAGTTCGATGGCGGCAACAACGCCAACGCCGTGGCGCAGTTTGAGTACATGTTCGATGCCAACGATGCCGATGTAACCGGCGGCGCCATGCAGGGTTGGACAAAATCGGCACTGGGTAACGACCACGAAAAATCGAAGGAGGCGGCCGCTTGGTTACAGAAGCACTACCCGCACACCAGCTACTTGGTGCCCGCCCACCCCGAGCGCGCCAACGCTTGGCAAATTGAGCACTACCGCGATATGAACAACATTGCCCCCGATGTATTTGTAGGCTTCGAGAGCATTCCCGGCCACCAGGCCAGCGGCGACCGTGGCGGCTACCGCAACAACTCGTTCAACTACGGCAACGGAGCCACCTTTACCCACGGCGGCGCAGGTCTTCAGTCGGCAAAAATAGGCGGACTATGGGACGCCATGCTCTCCGAAGGTCGCCGCTTTTGGCTGGTGGCCAACTCGGACTTCCACCGCGATGTAGCAAACGGCACCGGCGACTTTTACCCCGGCGAATACCACAAGACCTACATTTCGATGAAAGACCGCTCGGCCCAAGGCTTTGTTGACGGCCTGCGTGCAGGCAACCTTTACGCAGTAAACGGCGATTTGATTGATAAGCTCGAATTTTCGGTAAATACCGCCACCATGGGCGAAACCTTGATTACGGGTAGCGACAATGTAACCGTAAAAATTGTGGTGCGCGACCCCAACACCACCAACAATAACACCTACTCCGGTTTGACCAACCCCGCGCTCAACCACATTGACCTTATTGCCGGCGATATGCGCCCCAAGGTTAGCCCTGGCACCGCCGAGTACAGCAAAAAAACCTACGATGCCGTGAAGGTGGTAGCCCGCTTCAGCGCCAACGGCAGCACCCCCGCCATGGAAGGCGTTACCAACACCGCCTGGACCGACCGTGGCGATGGTTTTTACGAAATGACCTTCAGCTACCCCCTCACCAAGGACACCTACTTCCGCCTGCGCGGCACCAACCAAAGCGAGTTTGGCGGCGCCGAGCTCGACGCCCTTGGCAACCCCACGCAAGACCCCAGCATGAGCATTCCCGAGCAGGCCGCAACCGCCTTCGAAGACCTGTGGTTTTACTCCAACCCCGTATTTGTAAATAAAATGTAAGCAGCAGCTGTTTTTTAGTTTTTAATGGAAAGCGAGGGAGGGTACGAAAGTGCCTTCCCTCGATTTTTTTATTTTTGGCTAAAACTCTTTTCCTCGCCGTCATGCCGAGCCTGCAACAGGCGTTCCGCAGTTTCCGAATGGGCATTGCAAAGCTGCAACAGGGGTTCGGGAGTTTCCGAATGGGCGTTGCAAACTTGCAACAGGGGTTCGGGAGTTTCCGAACGGGCGTTGCAAACTTGCAACAAGGGTTCAGGGACTTCCGAATGGGCGTTG
Source organism: Prevotellaceae bacterium (assembly GCA_031285695.1). Classification (GTDB taxonomy): domain Bacteria; phylum Bacteroidota; class Bacteroidia; order Bacteroidales; family UBA932; genus JAITMY01. Next base: position 1,413 of record JAITVR010000229.1, on the reverse strand, counting down.
CAAAGCTGCAAAAACAAAAAAACCAAGGCTGTAAACCTTGGCTTTACTACTATCCTTTTGCACGGAGCAATTTGAAATTTGAAATTACATCTCCTTTCCGTGGCAGCTCTTAAACTTTTTTCCGCTACCGCAGGGGCAGGTGTCGTTGCGGCCCACCTGCTTTTCGACGTGCACGGGTGCGGACTTTTGCGGCGCGCTGCCTGCACCCGAGGCCGAAACCTCCTCACGTCCGGTTTGCAGGCGGCTCATGTCGGTTTTAATGCGCGGCGCGGGTCGCTGCTGCTGCACGGGGGCATTTTCCTGCTGCGGAATGGCGGCCTTGGTAAGCATGGAAAGCACGTTGTGGTTCACTTTTTCCAGCATGTCGCGGAATAGGTTGTAGCTTTCGAGTTTGTAAATCAGCAGCGGGTCTTTTTGCTCGTAGGCGGCGTTGTGAGCGGCCTGCTTCAGGTCGTCCATTTCGCGCAGGTGCTCCTTCCAGTGCTCGTCAATCATGGCCAGAATTACCATTTTGCTGAAGGCGCGCGTAAGCTCCGAGCCTTCGGTTTCGTGCGCCTTTTTTAGGTTAACCAAAATTTGGAAAACCTTGTGTCCATCGGTAATCGGCACTACGATATTTTCGTAGGTGTTGCCCTCTTTTTCGTACACGTTTTTAATTACGGGAAAAGCCTGCTTGGTGAGCCCGTCCATGCGGCGCTTGTAGGTGTCGAGCACGTGCTCCTGCAGCAGGTCTGCCAAATCGTCTGCCGATGCGCTTTTCCACGTTTTTTCGTCAAAGTTGGGCTCAATGGAAAGCAGGCGAATGAGCTCAAGCGAAAATTCTTCGTAGCTCATGTTGCCGTGCGTTTGCTCCACCAGCGTGGCGGTGTAGTCCGAAATCATGTTGAGAATATCTACATCAATGCGCTCGCCGTGCAGCGCGTGGCGACGGCGGGTGTAAATCACTTCGCGCTGTGAGTTCATTACATCATCGTACTCCAACAGGCGCTTACGAATACCGAAGTTATTTTCCTCTACCTTGCGCTGCGCGCGCTCAATGGAGCGGCTAATCATGCTGTGCTGAATAACCTCGCCCTCCTTCAAGCCCATGCGGTCCATGAGCGAGGCTATGCGCTCGGAGCCGAACAATCTCATCAAATCATCTTCGAGCGAAACGAAGAATTGCGATGAACCCGGGTCGCCCTGACGACCTGCACGGCCGCGCAGCTGGCGGTCAACGCGGCGGCTCTCGTGCCGCTCCGTGCCAATAATGGCAAGGCCTCCGGCGGCTTTTACCTCGGGCGTAAGCTTAATGTCCGTACCACGACCGGCCATGTTGGTGGCAATGGTTACAATGCCTGCGCGACCTGCTTCGGCTACAATTTCGGCCTCGCGCTGGTGCTGTTTAGCGTTCAAAACGTTGTGCTTTATGCC
>JAITVR010000213.1 GCA_031285695.1 Prevotellaceae bacterium | reverse complement strand
TCAACGTTGGAAAATATTTGAAGCAGGGAAAAAACACGGTAGAAATAGACGTTACCAACCTCCCCTTCAACCGCATTCGCGACTACGACCGCCGTGGCGTGCAGTGGCGTATTTTTAAGGACATCAACATCGTGAGCGTATTCTACAAGGATATTCGCTACACCTCGTGGGCGGTTGCGCCCTCGGGTTTAACTACTTCTGTAAATCTTGTTCCGCTTACTAAAAAAATAAACAGTGATTAATTGTTTAGGATAAACATCTAATTCGTCATTGGCGAGCATGACTTTACACCCTCTGAGAGAATTTTTTCTACGCTATTAGGAGGAGGAGTAAGAAAAATATTTTTCTTACCTTTATCGCCCCATGACCGACTTTACCAAAATACTTTTTCAGTACTGGGGGCACCGCGCCTTTCGTCCGCTGCAGGAGGAGGTGGTGGCGGCGGCTTACGAGGGGCGCGATACGCTTGCGCTCATGCCCACTGGCGGCGGCAAGTCGGTGTGCTTTCAGGTTCCCGCGCTAGCAAAAGAGGGAATTTGCTTGGTGGTTACGCCGCTCATTGCGCTCATGAAAGACCAGGTAGAAAACCTGCAAAAGAAAGGAATAAAAGCTCTGGCGGTGTATTCGGGCATGACCAACCGCGAGATTGATGTTGCCTTGAATAATTGTTTATACGGCGACTACAAATTCCTTTACCTCTCGCCCGAACGCTTGGGTACCGACATTTTCAAGGCGCGCGTGGCGGACATGAACGTAAACCTCATAGCCATTGACGAGGCGCACTGCATATCGCAGTGGGGCTACGATTTTCGCCCCTCGTACATGAAAATTGCCGAGCTGCGCGAGCTGCTGCCGAATGTGCCAATTCTTGCCCTTACCGCCACCGCCACGCCCGAAGTAGCGCAGGATATTATGGAGCGGCTGCGCTTTCGCCAAAAAAATCTTCTCAAAAAAAGCTTTGAGCGAAAAAACTTGGTGTACGTTGTGCGCCACACCGAAGACAAGCGAAAGGAGCTGCTCAAAATTGCGCAGGCTGTGCCCGGCACGGCGGTGGTGTACGTGCGCACGCGCGGCGCAACGGTAGAAGTTGCCAACTTTTTGCGCGAAAACGGTTTTTCGGCCGACTCGTACCACGGCGGCATGAGCAACGAGGAGCGCAGCCGCAAGCAGGACGAGTGGAAAAACAACGCCACGCGCATAGTAGTTGCCACCAACGCGTTCGGCATGGGCATTGATAAGCCCGATGTGCGCTGGGTGGTACACATGGAGCTGCCCGACTCGCTCGAAGCCTACTACCAAGAGGCCGGCCGTGGTGGGCGCGATGAGAAAAAAGCCTTTGCGGTTTTACTGTACAGCGAGGCCGATAAAATTGCCATGGACAGGCGCGCGGCCGTAGCCTTTCCGCCTGTGGAGGAAATAAAGCGCGTGTACCAAGCGCTGTGCACATATTTGCAAATCCCAATAGGGGCGGGGCGCGATTCGGTGCACGACTTCAACCTCTTCGACTTTTGCAAGGCGTACAAAATGCACTCGCTCACGGTGCACAGCGCGCTACAGTTTTTGCAGCGCGACGGCTACCTTGAGCTTACCGATGAACTCGACAATCCATCGCGCCTCATGTTTACCATCGACCGCGAGGAGCTGTACAAAATTCAGGTCATGCACCCCGATATGGATTTGGTCATAAAAGCCCTGCTGCGCGCCTACAGCGGCCTCTTTTCGCAGTACGCCAACATTGACGAAACCTATATTGCCAACGCCATACGGCTTACGCCAAACGATGTGTATCAAACGCTGAAGCGGCTCACGCAGCTGGGTGCAATTTCGTACATTCCGCGCAAAAAAACGCCGCTCATTATTTTTACCGAGGAGCGGTTGGACGATAAAAATCTGCGCATTACCAAAGAAAATTACGCCGACCGAAAGGAGCGCTACGTGAGCCGCACCGAGCAAATGCTGGGCTACGCCGCAAGCACCGCCAAGTGCCGCAGCCAACAATTGTTAGCCTACTTTGGCGAAACCGACAGCTACCGCTGCGGGCAGTGCGATGTGTGCCTTGAGCGCAATGAGCTCGATATTAGCAAGTACGAAATGGACGAATTTTTGGAGCACATCAAAAAGCAGCTGCACGCGCAGCCCTTGCGCTTAGAGGCTTTGGTAGATTCGCTTCCGCAAAAAACCGACAAAATGCTGAAGGTCGTCCGTTGGCTGCTCGATAACGGAAAGCTCGAGGAGAGTGGGGGAACGCTGCACTGGCGGTAATGTTTGCTGCAAGTCCAGCATTGTTTGCCGCATGTCCAGCATTGTTTGCTGCATCTCCAGCGCGGCTTGCTGTACGTCCAGCACCGTTTGCTGTAAGCCCGGCATAGTTTGCTGCATGTCCAGCACAACATGCCGCATGTCCAGCGTAGTTTGCTACAAGTCCAGCATTGTTTGCTGTAAGTCCAGCACCATTTGCTGTAAGCTTTCGTTAGGCGGAATTTGTAATTCCGCCTTTTTTCTTAAACCGCAATCAGCTACATAACCCACTCTTGGGCTTGTGCGTAAGCGTGGGTGGGCGGACAAAACCGTAGCGCAGTGGAGCTCGGCGAAGCCAATTGCGGTTCGAACTTTATTTTGTCTTGACTTTTGGTTACTTTGTGTCAAGACAAAGTAACGAAGATAGGTAGAAAAGTTGGGAGGTTGGCTTTGCTGAACTCTGCTTCGCTACGGTTGCGGGTCAAGTTCGCAATGACTGTTAGCTCCTTTTTTGTATCTTTGCCCCCGCAATGCAAAATCCTTTACACAACCCCATCTTCAAAACCCTTGCCGATGTTGCGCAGCGGCAGGGCGTGCGCGCCTTTGTGATAGGCGGTTACGTGCGCGATTTTTTTCTGCAACGCCCCTCAACCGATATTGATATTGTGGTAGAAGGCAGCGGCATTGCCCTTGCCGAAGAGCTAGGGCAGCTGCTGCGCACCAACGTGAGCGTGTACAAAAACTTTGGCACTGCCATGCTGCGCCACAAGGATATGGAGCTCGAATTTGTGGGCGCGCGCAAGGAGTCGTACCGAGCCAACTCGCGCAAGCCGCTGGTGGAAGATGGTACCCTGCAGGAAGACCAGGAGCGGCGCGATTTTACCATCAACGCCATGGCATTTAGCCTTGTAAAAGAAGACTTTGGTACCTTAGTTGACCCCTTTGGCGGCACGCAGGATTTGCACGATAAGCTCATTCGCACCCCGCTCAACCCCGATGTAACCTACAGCGACGACCCGCTGCGCATGATGCGCGCCGTGCGCTTCGCCACGCAGTTAGGATTTAAAATTGTACCCGAATCGAAGGAAGCCATACGGCGCAACAAGCAGCGCATCGTTGGCGGCGTGGTTTCGGTTGAGCGCATTACCGATGAGCTCAACAAAATAATGGCCACGCCCAAGCCCTCCGTAGGTTTTTTCCTGCTCGATGAGTTGGAGTTGCTGGAGCTCATTTTGCCTTTTATTTATAAGCTAAAAGGCGTAGAAAGTCGCGGAAAACATCAGCACAAGGACAACTTTTTGCACACCCTGCAGGTGCTCGACAACGTTGCCGAAAAGAGCGACAACCTTTGGCTGCGCTGGGCTGCGCTGCTGCACGATGTGGCCAAGCCAAAAACCAAACGATACGAGGAAGGACACGGATTTACCTTTCACGGGCACGAATTTTTGGGCGCAAAAATGGTACCAAAAATCTTTGCGCAGCTCAAGCTTCCGCTCAACGAAAAAATGAAGTACGTCGAAAAGTTGGTAGGGCTGCACCTGCGCCCCATCGTGCTTTCGCAGGAAGAAGTTACCGACTCCGCCGTGCGCCGCCTCCTCTTCGATGCCGGCAACGATGTGGACGATTTAATGCTGCTGTGCGAAGCCGATATTACCTCAAAAAATGAAAGCACGGTAAAGCGGCACCTGCAAAACTTTACCATTGTGCGCGACAAGCTGAAGGAGATTGAGGAAAAAGACCACATTCGCAACTTTCAGCCGCCCATCAACGGCGAGCTGATTATGCGCACCTACAACCTGCCGCCCTGCAACGCTGTGGGGCAAATAAAGGAAAGCATTAAGGAAGCCATTCTCAACGGCGAAATCCGCAACGACTACGATGAGGCGTATGCGTATATGCAAAAAATAGCGAAGGAATTAGGTTTGTAGTTTACGGTTTACAAGTTTACAGTTAACTTTTTTAGAAGTAAACTTGTTAACTCATCAACTTGTAAACTATTTTGCTCCCCCGTTTTCATATTCTTTAGCGCCACCGTTCCCTGCTGCAACTCACTTTCGCCAATAATTGCCACGTAGGGAGTATCGCGCTTGTTGGCGTAATCAAATTGCTTGGGCAGCTTTTTGTTTTCGGGAAAAACTTCTACCGCCACGCCCTTTTGGCGCAGCTGCAAGGCCAATTTTATGCTTGCCAATTCTTCCTGTTTTCCAAGATTTACAAACATTACCTGCGTACCCACCAGCGTGCTTTCGGGAAATAAATTCAGCTGCGACATCACATCGTAAATGCGGTCGGCGCCAAAGGAAATGCCTACACCCGACACGTTTGGCAGACCAAAAATTCCCGTCAAATTATCGTAGCGGCCACCGCCGGTAATGCTGCCAATCTCCACATCGTTTGCCTTCACCTCAAAAATTGCACCTGTGTAGTAGCTCAAGCCGCGCGCTAAGCTCAAGTCCAGCTCAACCTTGCAGCCCAAATTCAGATTTTGCAAATACTCAAAAATTGTACTCAACTCTTGTACGCCCAGCAAGCCAACTTCGGAATCTTTAAGCACCTCGCGCATCTTACTCAGCTTATCCGCATTGCTACCCGATAGCGTTAGAATTGGCTCCAGCACTGCAATTGCGCTGTCGGCAATGCCGCGCTCACGCAGCTCCTCCTTCACTTTTTCTAAACCTATTTTGTCAATTTTATCTATCGCCACGGTAATATCGGTAAGTTTATCCGCGGCGTTCATCAGCTCGGCAAGTCCGCTCAACACCTTGCGGTTATTGATTTTCAGCGTAACGCTAATGTTCAGCCTGCGGTAAACCTCGTCCACAATTTGAATCAGCTCCACCTCATTCAGCAGCGAAGTTGAGCCCACCACATCAACATCACACTGGTAAAATTCGCGGTAGCGCCCCTTCTGCGGACGGTCAGCGCGCCACACGGGTTGAATTTGAAAACGGCGAAACGGAAACGAAATTTCGCTCTGGTGCATCACCACGTAGCGCGCAAAAGGCACCGTCAAATCGTAGCGCAAACCTTTTTCGCAAACCTTTGTGGCCGCTGCGTTTGAGTTGCCTAAATCATCAGTGGTCAACTTTGAAAAAGCATCGCCGGAGTTAAGAATTTTGAACAGTAATTTATCACCTTCATCTCCATATTTTCCGAGCAAAGTCGAAAGATTTTCCATTGCCGGCGTTTCTATTTGCTGAAATCCGAAGGTTTTAAAAACGCTTTTTATTGTGTCGAAAATGTAGCTGCGCTTGGCGGTTTCAATAGGCGAAAAATCGCGCGTGCCGGAAGGAATAGAAGGTTTCTGAGCCATAAAATTAATTTACATTTGAATTGTAAAGATAAGATTTTTAGCGGAAATAATAAAGTTTATTATATATGCTAAGAATAAATATATTATTAAAAAGTTTAGTTTATATACAAAACTTTTGTATATTTGTAAAAATATTTTGTTTATAAACTAAACTTTTTAGCAATGAAAGACAGAATAATTACTAGACAAAAATATCAGGATAAAATAAATCCTTTTGTTGGAAAGCAAATTATCAAAGTGCTTACAGGGCAGCGGCGCGTAGGAAAAAGCTATATTTTGAAGCAAACCATACAGCAAATTTTAAGCAAAAATCCCAAGGCGCACATTCTCTACATCAACAAGGAAGACCTGCAATTTGATGAAATTAAAACTGCTGCCGACCTGCACAATTACGTTGTAAAAAACACCAAAAAGCGCGTAAAAAATTACGTGTTTATTGATGAAATACAGGAAATTGCACAGTTTGAAAAAGCAATGCGAAGCCTGCTGCTCAACCCGCAGTACGACCTGTACTGCACGGGCAGCAACGCCAATATGCTGTCGGGTGAGCTGTCCACCTACCTCAGCGGGCGCTACATCGAAATTCCTATTTACAGTTTATCGTACGTTGAGTTTTTGCGGTTTCATAAGCTGAAAAATAGCAACGAATCGCTTGCGCTGTACTTGAAGTACGGAGGGCTGCCCTACCTCAAGCACCTTACGCTAAGTGATGAGGTCGTATTTGATTATTTAAAAGGTATTTACGCCACTGTAATGTACCGCGATGTAATTCTGCGCAACGAAATACGCAACAACGCTTTTTTAGAAAATTTGGTTGTTTTTTTGGCAGATAATGTAGGTCATTTGTTTTCGGCAAAAAAAATCAGCGACTACCTAAAAACGCAGCAGCTGAAAATTGCGCCATCGCAGGTAATTGCCTACCTTGGCCACCTTGCCAACGCCTACCTTATTCACAAAACGCAGCGCATGGATATTGTGGGTAAAAAAATATTTGAAATTGGTGAAAAATTTTACTTCGAAAATTTGGGATTGCGCAATACCGTGTTTGAGTACAAGCAAGCCGATATTGGAAAATTGCTGGAAAATGCCGTGTATAACCATTTGATATACAACGATTACGATGTTAAAGTTGGGCAGGTGGGCGCATACGAAGTAGATTTTGTTGCCAAGCGAAAAGGGGAAACTATTTACGTGCAGGTGTGCTACCTGCTGCAGGAGCAAAAGACCATTGAGCGCGAGTTTGGCAACTTAGAAAAAATTAAAGATAACTATCCTAAGCTGGTGGTTTCAATGGACGAATTTAGAGGAAATACCTACAAGGGAATACACCATATACATGTACGTGATTTTCTTTCTAAAAGTATTTAATCGTTTCTTTTTAAGTAATTTGAATACATTATTTTCTTAGTGTATATGCTAAGAAAATAGTTAAAATAAAAAAGCTTAGCATATACGCTAAGCTTTTTTATTGCTTTTTGTACCAAAAAAAGTAGCTGTTTTGCTTTTGCTTTTGTTCCTTTGTGCGCGCTACAAATATTTTTTCTTTGGTGTAGGGGTTCTTTCCGGTGTAGTACATTACGGAGCTCAAAGTCATTGGAGTGGGCGTAAAATCCTGCACCTGCTCAAGCCGAAAGCCTTGCTGCTTGGTTATTTGCGCAAGCGCGCGCATGTCCTCATCGGTGCAGGCGGGGTGGCTGGAAATGAAGTAGGGAATGAGCTGTAGGCGCAAATTTTCTTCGCGATTTTGCTTGTCAAATAGCTGCTTCAACTTTTCGAACAGCTTGTATGAGGGCTT